>JBNKEI010000143.1:0-7620 GCA_050288705.1 Myxococcales bacterium | reverse complement strand
CTCTTGCCGAACCACATGTCCATGCGAGTGAAGAAGAATTGGGTGACGAAAAGTCAAAAAGCATTACTGCTCTAGAAGGCAAGCAGGAAGAAGACCACGGTTCTGCTCAGCTCGGTTCGATAGTTGGCGTTAATTTAAGGCGTCTGCGGCAGTCTCGCGGCCTATCTCTCGAAAAGCTAGGACGGGCGTCTGGTGTAAGCCGAGCCATGCTAAGCCAAATTGAGCTAGGGCAAAGTGTTCCTACCATCAACGTTTTATGGAAGATTTCTAAGGCGTTGGAAGTGCAGATGTCTGCGCTATTGGGAGACCAATCTCGAAGTCGAACGGTAGTACTTCCGGCAAAACAAGCCAAGCTATTGACTAACGCCGATGGCTCGTTCGTTTCGCGCGCTTTATTTCCATTCGATGAACAGAGGCGTGCTGAGTTTTACGAATTGCGACTTGCGCCAGGGGGAATTGAGCGTGCGGAAGCTCATGTATTTGGTACTCAGGAAAATATTATTGTTACTGAGGGGTGTGTAGAAATCGAAACCAAAGATGGCTGCTATAGACTAGAAACCGGCGATGCTATTGTTTTCGATGCCGATAGCCCACATGTATATCGTAATTTGTCGGACACCCAAGCAATTCTTTATTTAGTGACTTATGCTCAGCAAATTAGATAAGCTCTGTTGGGTATTTTGTTAATGTTTACAAATAAACTAAATATTTTACCGGGCAAAACAAAATTTGCCCGGTAAATAGTTCTTACTGACGACAAAACTTATGCTGCTCCCTTTTTCAGCTCCGCTGCAGTCATTTCTGATTCGCTATTGCTGTCAGACTTAATGCGCATTCGGTAGAAAGATCGATATGCGAAGTACAAGGCAATTACCATAAAGATTCCCGCAACCTTATATCGTATATCGCCAATCTGCTCGGCAAGCTCTACCGCAAGCAAGCCAAAGAGGGTAGTAAATTTGATGATTGGGTTTAGGGCTACCGAGCTGGTATCTTTGAATGGGTCGCCAACGGTATCTCCTACTACCGATGCACTATGCAAAGGACTGCCTTTTTCTTTTAAGTCGACCTCCACCACTTTTTTAGCATTGTCCCAAGCTCCGCCTGCATTAGCCATGAAAATAGCCTGATAAAGGCCAAAGATAGCTATGGAGATGAGGTAGCCGATGAACAAGAAAGAGTCCACGCAAGCCAACGCTAGAGTGATAAAGAAGACCGTCAAAAAGATGTTGAACATTCCTTTTTGGGCATAGCGGGTACAGATTTCTACTACTTTTTTGCTGTCCGTTACCGATGCTTTCTCTACTCCTTCCAGACGAATGTTACCCTTAATGAACTCGACTGCTCGATAGGCGCCAGTGCTAACTGCTTGGCATGATGCTCCGGTAAACCAGTAGATTACCGCTCCTCCAGCAATTAGACCCAGAAGGAATGGAGCGTTCAGAATCGACAATTTTTGTAAATAATCGGCATGTCCTTTGGCTAAAATCTGGATGATTGAGAAAATCATGGTCGTGGCGCCAACCACCGCCGTACCAATAAGCACTGGCTTGGCAGTTGCCTTGAAAGTGTTGCCCGCACCATCGTTTTCTTCTAGATAATCCTTGGCTTTGTCGAAATTAGCGTCGAAGTTAAAGTCCTTTTTGATTTCTTGTTTAACGTTGGGAACACTTTCAATGAGCGACAGTTCGTAGACTGATTGGGCATTGTCAGTGACCGGACCATAAGAATCGACCGCAATAGTGACTGGGCCCATTCCCAAAAATCCAAATGCTACCAAGCCAAAGGCAAATACCGCGGCATATTGCTGATCAACTGGACTAATGCCAGTGGTAGCTACTCCGTAAGCAATAGCCATGAGTGGTACAATGACCACTAATCCCATCCAGAAAGCACTAAAATTGCCGGCAATAAGGCCAGACAGAACGTTAAGAGACGCCCCGCCTTCGCGAGAGGAAGTAACCACTTCCTGTACGTGCCCAGAACGAGTGGAAGTGAAAATTTTCACTACCTCGGGAATAATTGCCCCGGCAAGCGTTCCGCAAGAAATAATGGTTGCGAGTTTCCACCAGAGAGTCCCGTCTCCTAAACTGGGAATGAGTAGCCAGGAAGCAAGGTAGGTTACTCCCACCGAGATAAGCGAGGTTAGCCATACCAAGGAGGTCAGCGGACCCTCAAAATTCATTTTCGCGGAATTGATATATTTGGCCCGCGCTGCAGTTTCATTGATGGCATAAGCTACAATGCTGGTAATAATCATCATTACCCGCATGGCAAATATCCAAACTAGCAGCGGGGTTTGATTGAACTCGCCACTTACTGCTAGTGCAATGAAAGTAATAAGAGCAACGCCGGTTACTCCGTAAGTTTCAAAACCATCAGCAGTGGGACCAACCGAGTCACCCGCATTGTCTCCCGTACAGTCAGCAATAACCCCCGGGTTACGAGCATCGTCTTCCTTTATATTGAAAACGATTTTCATCAAGTCGCTGCCAATATCGGCAATCTTGGTGAAAATACCCCCGGCAATACGCAATGCCGATGCTCCTAGCGATTCGCCAATGGCAAATCCAATAAAGCAAGCGCCAGCATTTTTAGGGTCCACAAATAGAAGGATAAAAAGCATTAGAATTAATTCGGTACAAATAAGTAGAGTTCCAATGCTCATTCCTGCTTTGAGGGGAATCGCGTAAGTAGGGAAGGGCTTTCCGCGAAGGCTGGCAAAGGCAGTACGACTATTGGCAAACGTATTAATGCGTATACCAAACCAGGCAACCCCGTAGGAGCCAGCTATTCCTATCAGACTCCAGGCGACAATGGTGGCAATGGTAGGCCAACTTGCCCCACCACTGGCGAAATAAATCACCATAATGGTGCCGATGAATACTTCTAGGAGGAGAATAAACTTACCTTGAGTGAAAAGGTAAGTTTTGCAAGTTTCGTAGATTAGTTCGGAGATGTCCTTCATTGCTCGGTGGACCGGCAGATTCTTAAGTTGCAAGAACTGCATTAGACCGAAAAGCATGCCTCCGACGCAGATAACAAGTCCAAACATCAATAGAGATCGGCCGCTAATGCCTCCTTCAATGTACTGAGAAAGAAAGTAGGTACTGTTAAGATCGGGTATTTCAATGTCAATCTCGCTAGCGAAAACTGATCCTGTTGCCAAGAAGGCGGTCAGAGCGGCAATTCCGCTTGCTGCGCTCACCATTAATTTCTTCCAACGCATCATGTTTAACTCCAAGGTGCACGAGGTTCTACCGCAGTACAGCTACAAGGACGATATAGGTCGGAGAAAAGAACCAGATGAGATACTGGCGACGGGAGAGTTCCATAACGCCTACTTCTGCTCCCTGAGCCAAACAACGACCTAAAAGTACAATCGCGCGCGCATATTATCCCGCTTCTTTAAATAGGAAAAGTGCGCATTTCAATAGCTGATTAACCTACATGTAGGGGGAAGAACGATTATTCGTGCTTATTCACAAAGGCTTCGCCGGAGCGGAGTTGCCGAGCTACAAAAAGGGCCAATCCGCTCCCTGGCATTGTTCTTTATTGGTCAGGAAAACCTTGATTGTCTTCAATATACTCGTCAATTTTCTTAGCTGCTTTGTCCAGCTCTTTTTTCACATCATTTCCCGCTAAAATATTATTGGTTGCGTCGCCAAAAGCATTAGCAATGATTGGGAACGCCGGGGTTTGCGGTCGTACAATTGCCAGGCCCTCTTTCGCTTGCTGGGCAAATAACGCTAAAGGACCACCCTTAGAGTAGTAGGGAGAAGAATCGATAGCAGAAAGCCGACCGGGCATGGCTCCATTAGCATTGGCGGTCCGCAGCACCGCTTCCCGGGAAAGGAAGAAGGCCAATACTTTCGAGGCCGCCTGGGGAACTTTACAGTTTGAGGAAATACCCCAGCTCCAGCTTCCCGCACCGGTCACGATTCGCGATCCAAATTTCGGCATGGGAATTAACACTAGGTTATCGCCTAATGCTTCACTATATACTGGGTATACCCAATGTCCTATGTAGGATAAAGCCGACTTTCCTCGCACAAAATCGTTGTCTGTTCTGGTGGAAGGATCGATATACCCTTTTTTGGCCCAATTTTGAATAGTCTTCATAGCTTTTACAGACGCCGCGCTATTAAGTACACCGTCGGACTTTTGGTAATTTTTGCGATCAATTAAGTCGCCGCCAAAACTTTGGAGAATAGGTGCAAATCCAAAAGTAGTCCAAGACACTAACCCGTAATTTAATTTCATATCTAAAGGTGCAGGAACTCCTATTGATTTTAGTTTTTTCAAGGCGTCTTCAAATTCAGCCAAATTCCAGGCATCTTTTATGGAAGTTGGTATTCTAATTCTTGCTTTGTTAAGCAGCTTTTTGTTTCCCCAAATAGCCAATCCAGAATCAAACTGCCCTAAGCTGTACAGTTTTCCGCGAAAAGTTCCTTGTTTGATAATAGATGGGGTAACATCAGCTCTAATCGATTTTATTTCCGGGATCTTGTCCAGAGAAATAATTTTGCCGCTCCAGATATAATCGTAGATATTGGGACCATCAAATTCTAACAAACATGGCAGCTTTTGAGCCATTGCCGCGGCATTGACCTGGTCGGTATAGCTTCCTTCCGGAATTTCAACCGGCTTTAACTTGATTTCGGGATGAGAGGCATTGAAGGCGTTTACATTTTCTCGCAAGGCCTTTCTTTCTTGTTCCTGACCGGAATGATACCAAAGTTCCACTAACGTCTGGGCATTAGCGTGAGCACTAGCCATCGCCAAGTAAAGAAAGATTAGGCCCCAGGTGGCTCGTAGCTGCCGTTTTCGTAACATTCATTTTCTCCCTTTTTGAAAGCGAAACAGTTTCTGGTTGGCTCTTGACTACATTATCGTGTACGAAGACGCCGCACCAAGCAAAGACGTTGGCAGAAAGAAGCATTTTTTAAAAAAAGACCACTTGGTTATGACTTGAGCGGGTGCAGTGTTTGTGTCGGTTTCGGGTTATTCATGCAATAATGAGGTGTATGGTATCTTGGCGGGTAAACACAGAGGTGAAAGTGCGCAGGGTTAAAGCTATCGGAATGCTATCAGGCGGGTTAGACTCAATATTAGCTAATGCATTGATTAAAAAGCAGGGCATAGAGGTTAAGGCAGTTACTTTTGATACCGGGCTTTGCTTTGCCGATATCCAGCTCCGGTGGGGCCAGAAGCAAAAAAAAGTTGGCCAACCAGTGCATCCTAGTTTGGAAATTGAGCGCATAGATATTTCTGGGCCCCAATACTGGGAGGTGATTGCCCATCCACGTTTTGGGTACGGCAGCAACGCTAATCCTTGCGTAGATTGCCGAATATTCATGGCCAGGCAGGCCAAGGCGCTAATGGAGCTACACCAAGCTGATTTTGTGTTTACTGGGGAAGTACTTGGTCAGCGGCCCAAGAGCCAGAAACTGCCCACCATGAAGCTGATTGAAAAAGAAAGTGGACTGGTTGGAAAGCTATTGCGCCCATTGTCTGCTTTGCTCTTGGAGCCAACCTGGTGTGAAAAGGAAGGATTAGTCGATCGCGAACAACTTTTGGGCATCTCTGGCCGCTCCCGCAAGTCTCAAATTGCACTGGCTAATCAATGGAACATTTCCGGATATCCCCAGCCGGCAGGGGGCGGGTGTTTGTTGGCCGATGAAGGTTTTGGGCGTCGCTTCCATGATTTGCTGAAATACCGCCCAGTGAAAAATGTCCATTTGGAGGAAATGTTGCTATTGGCGATTGGCCGCCACTTTCGACTGAGTGAACGGGTCAAGCTAATTGTGGGTAGAAATGAAGTGGAAAATGAGCTGTTGGAGCAAGGAGCAGGGGAAAACCATTATCGACTTGCGGCCGAAGGTTTGATGGGGGCCACCGCGCTGGTAGAAGGCGAACCTGCTGAAGAAGAAATCGAATTGGCTTCGCGAATAGTGGCACGATATGGTAAGGGAAAAAGCTCGCCAACTGTTGCAGTGACATGGTTGTCTGGTAATACTCTGGTTCGTCGCCAAGAGGTTGTTCCATTTGGGGAACAAGATTCATTTAGTGAATACTTAATCTAGAAAGTTGCACGAAATATTTCAAATATGTAAAGAATCAAGAAAAGTAAATGGATACTAGATTTTGTAATGCTTCGCGAATTTCTGGAGTTAGGTTAATAAATTCTATTCCTAAGCCCGGAAAATCATTAGGTTTGTTCTCGTTTAGTTCCCTGGTCCAGCGGACAATGCCGTAGGTCAGAATTTTCGTTTTATGTATGGCGTTAAACTCTAGCCTGACCTCGGTTCCAAAAGGGATAATAGTACAAGTGGCCACAAAAACTTCTTTTTCTGAAAGGCATGATATGAAACCCGAAAAGCTACTTGATTGGGTAAATACTTGAACCTCGTTTTGTATTAAAACTTCGGTAGAAGAAATGTTTTGGCAAGACGGATGCTCAACTGTTGAAGATATTGCTTTATCAGAAGAATTGTCACGGGTGTAGGTATTGTCGAAAGTTTCTTTTAAGGCGATTAATTTTTCTTCAATGTCGGCCAATTGTGCGTCGCTTTGAATTAAAAAAGCCTCTTCTGCATTGATTGCTTCTTTGCGTAGAATTAAAGCCGCTCGACGAGCGGCATCAGCACGGTTACGTTCGGGCAATTTTTCGGTTCTCGAAATGGTGGTCTGCGAAAAGCGACGAATTGCTTCCGAGATAGTGGGATTGGCAATGGATTTCGCTAAGAGCGTTAGTTTCTGCAAATTAGTATCCCACTCTCGGCGTATTTTCTGCTTGCGGTGCTCAATTTCCGCAAGTCGGTCGGCCAGGTTGGCCTCGATTTCTTCGAATTCTGCTTCTTGGTTAGCCAACTCCAAAGGATCTTCGTGTCTGGAAACCATCATTAGCCGGGAGCCGAAAGCAGGCATGAGGAACTCGTATGTAAAGAAACGATTCCGCATGTTCAAAATTATGCATGGTTTACGCCAAAGACCTGGTGCAAAGAAAACCGGCTAGTACGTCTGCCTCAAGCGAGTCAAAAAGGCCTGGTGGGTATAATTTGCCTTGGCCAAGCACGGTAGTCTACTAGGTGCAAGTTCTCGGCATGTCCTATGGAGAGGTAAAACCGACGATAATGGGAATTTAGAAAAATTAACCCGGGCGACCTCCTACGGTGATTAAGGGAATGCGCACAGTAGGGAGACCAACCGAAACTGGTACTCGCTGGCCGTTTTTGCCGCAGGTTCTACTAGAGTCGGCAATTACCAAATCGTCAGCCACCATGTCCATTTTTTCAAGCACTTTGGGCCCATTCCCAATCAGGTTAACATCTTTGATGGGGCGAGTGAGCTTTCCGTTTTCGATAAGAAATCCATTTTTCGTGTAGAAGCTAAAATCCCCAGCGCCAATATTTACTTGACCATTAATAATATCTTCACAGTAAATACCCTTTTTTATTGAAGCAATAATTTCTTCCTTTTTATGCGGTCCAGGCAGCATATAAGTAGAACGCATTCGTGGAAGGGGGGCGAAAGCATAGCTCTCCCTCCTGCCGTTACTTGTTGGATTAACTTTATAATGCCTCGCAGAAATAACGTCGTGCAGGTAAGTGGTTAGTA
>JBNKEI010000142.1:0-13960 GCA_050288705.1 Myxococcales bacterium | reverse complement strand
ATTTTGGAATATCCCGGGCCTTGAGTGGCAATTACTACTACCGGCAAATGGCAATCGATTAGCGCAATAGGGCCATGTTTCATTTCGCCGGCTGGATAACCCTCGGCGTGCATGTAGCTTATTTCTTTTAATTTGAGAGCGCCTTCTAGTGCTACTGGATATTGGGGGCCTCGTCCCAAAAACAAGCAATCAGTGGCGTGTTGCCAAACGCGGGCAATTTCTTTGACTGGTTCTTCACAATGCAAAACTTGCTCAATTTGTTGAGGAATTTGCAAAAGGCTGGCCAGATATTTTTGGGCATGAGCAGGGCTTAGATTTCCGCGAGTGCGTCCCATGCGAATAGCCAATAAATATAGTGCCACCAATTGAGTGGTAAAACACTTGGTGGAGGCTACCCCAATTTCTGGTCCAGCATGGGTATAAATGACTCCGTCAGATTCGCGGGCAATTGCTGAGCCCACCACATTACAAATAGCTATGGTCGCCGCTCCTCGTGCTTTGGCCTCGCGCATGGCGGCAATGGTGTCAAGGGTTTCTCCCGATTGACTGATAGCAATCACCAAATCGTTTTTACCTACCAAAGGATCGCGATAGCGAAATTCGCTGGCCAGGTCGGTTTCCACCGGCACTCTGGCCAAGGTTTCGATCATTTGTCGACCGACCAAACCGGCGTGATAGCTGGTTCCGCAGGCCAGAACTACTACCCGTTGCGCCGATTGCAGCAGCGAAGAATCAATTCCTTCTAGGTATACATCGCCCTCTTCAATGGATGCGCTGGCACGAATGGTGTCGGTTACCGCGCGCGGTTGTTCAATAATCTCTTTGTGCATGAAATGCTTATGGCCACCTTTTTCGGCCATCAGCGGAGTCCAATCGACTCGTCGGGGAGGGCGGCGCACTGGTTCTCCTTGAACATTGCTAATGGTGACTTCCTGCGCAGTGACCACCGCAAAGTCTCCCTCCTCCAAAAAAATTACCTCCCGAGTATGCTCCAGCAGAGCAGGAACATCGGAAGCAATAAAGTTTTCTCCTTGTCCTAGCCCGATGACTAACGGGCTGGCGTTTTTAGCAACTACAATTCTATGCGGGTCCTTGACGCTCAAAACCGCCAAAGCGTAGGTTCCGGTCACCTGGGTTAGAGCATGGCGAACGGCTGAGGCAAGGTCACGGCCGTTTTCTAATTCGGAACTAATGAGATGGGCGAATATCTCGGAATCGGTTTCGCTCGCAAAAACGTGACCTCTGGCTTTTAATTTTTCTTTTAGAGCAATATGGTTTTCAATAATTCCATTGTGAACAACTGCTACGTCTCGGTAACAATGGGGATGAGCGTTTTCATCGGAGGGCTTGCCATGAGTGGCCCAGCGAGTATGTCCAATTCCCGGAGTTCCGTTTAACGATTCTTGGAAAACCAAGTTTTCCAAATTGGCTAATTTGCCGCGGCAGCGTTTTACTTTAAGTTCACTATCTTTTACTACTGCAATGCCAGCGGAATCGTAGCCTCGATATTCTAGTTTACGAAGACCGCCAATAAGAATGCGTACGCTGTCTTGAGGTCCAACATAACCAACAATTCCGCACATGTTATTTTCCTTAAGGGTATTTCCCTAATTTATTCGCTCTCGCCGCGTTTTTTTCTAAGATAATCTGTCTTAGTGGTCTGGCGACTACGGGCAATGGCTAAACTTTCTTCTGGAACGTCTTTGGTTATAGTACTTCCTGCAGCAATATATGCTCCTTTGCCCACTTTTATTGGAGCTACGAATTGGCTGTCGCTGCCTACGAATACCCCATCCCCTATTTCGGTTTTATGTTTGTGTACACCGTCGTAATTGCAGGTAATAGTGCCGGCACCAATATTGACTCCCGTTCCGATTTCGCAATCGCCTAAATAAGTTAAATGATTGGCTTTCGAACCCTCACCAATTTTGGCTTTTTTTGTTTCCACGAAATTACCAATATGTACTTTGTTTGCCAAATCAGTTCCTGGCCGTAAACGGGCAAAGGGACCAATTAATGCCTGGGCGCCCACTTTGGCATTTTCCAACACACAGTAAGCACGCAATTGAGCATTGTCGGCAATTTCTGAATCGTGTACCACGCAGCCGGGTCCAACCGTCACATTCTGACCTAAAGAGGTCATTCCCTGAATAATGCAGCCAGGACTAATCAGCGAGTCTTGTCCAATTTGCACGGAATCATCGATATGAATGGAATAAGGGTCTTCTAACGTAACCCCGGCAGCCATGTGACGTTGGTTAATTCGTTGGCGTAATCCAGCCGCGGCTTGAGCCAAGTCAATGCGGTCATTTACCCCGGCGGTTTCTTCAAAACCAACTTCTATAGATGCGGCGGGTTTTCCGGTTTTAAACGCCAAGAATGCTAAATCGGTAAGATATAGTTCTTGCTGAGCGTTCGCAGAACTCACTTGTTCAAGTGCGGACCACAAAAAATTAGAGTCGACTAAATAAATGGCAGCGTTTACCTCGCATATGCCGCGCTGCTCAATGGTGCAATCTTTTTCTTCGACGATGCGCTCAATACAACCTTGAGACCGTACTATACGACCATATCCTTGCGGATTGTGGGCGCACGTAGTTACTAAAGCCAGGGGAGCATTTTGCTCTTTTTTGGCTTGCGCCAGCGCTTTTAAAGTTTCAGTACGCAAAAGAGGAGTGTCGCCATGGAGAATAAAAATGTCGCCGGAGAATTTTTCTAGTGTTTGGCGTGTCGATAGTACTGCATGGGCAGTTCCTAGCTGATTCTTTTGTGAAGCAAAACTAAGAGCATAATCTGCAAAAGCAGATTCCATGGTTTTTTGAACTTCTTCGGCCTGGTGTCCAATTACGGCTACCACAGGATTTGCGCCTACTTGCAAAGCACAGTGCAATGGGTAATAGCCCAGGGGACGCCCCAAAATCTCGTGCAGGACCTTGGCTCGCGAGCTTTTCATCCGCGTTCCTTTTCCTGCACACAAAACTATCGCCGCAGTATTTTTGGTCATAAGACTGCATACGATATTGGCCCATGCGCCACTTCGTCAACTTCGTATTTAAGTTATCGACACGATGTTCCCTGATGGGCCAATCAGGCAGAAATTCTAAGCAACTGCCGCGCATTTTTGATGGGAAACCATATAAGCGTGAATGCGCTCTTGGTTGCTGGGGGAAATGTCCATGAATGCAACATACATTCCCGATTTTTGGCCTGCACTGGTGGAATTTGCGGTTGCTGGGGCCGAGGCATGGTCGGGGCCGGAATGTAAAGTTGGGTTTGGGGTTGCAACAACTTTTCCCAAGACGGTGAACCGACAACCTGCCTGGGGTAAATCAATTCTTAGGGTGAGCATTGACCCTGGAGAAAAGACCTCTTCTGATTCCAAAAATACCCCGTCGGGGCCGATTTCTAGTATGCAGGCAGACTTTTTCTTGTCCCAATGATAGAACTCTATTGGATAACAAACCGAAACGTGATTTGGAAGGCGTGGTTGGCTCGTCATGAGATCTCCCTCGTTGGCCAAACGATCTGCAGACCTCATGCCATACTACATTTTCCTACCAAAGTCAATAGTTTTGTATTCAATTAGGCTATATGTCGTTACTTTAAGTACTGCTGGTGAGGGTTGCAAATTGACTGAACAACCAGAGCGTGTTTATCGCGGTCATTAAAACTATTTACAAATTAATATGTGCGTGTCGCTTTTTCCTCCAATTTGTTTCGTTTGGACGCAAGCAATATTACAAATTCTCACTAGGGCGTGTCCCTATATCCGGCACCACGCCCTCCGTCATTCCCGCGAAAGCGGGAATCCAGGGGGCGCCATAGTCGAAAGACCAGCTTGCATTCCGAATCTGACCTTTGGTTTAGGCTTTGGATGGCGTTACGATTGTCGTTGGACGAGAGTAAGTGGTCTCAATTTCGTGGTTTCTTGAATATGAGTTGTTCGAGGACATGTTGACCGCAATTGGTCGTGAAAAGCAGCTAAAAAAGTGGCGTCGTGCGTGGAAGATGGGTCTCATCGAAAAAATGAACCCTGGATGGGCTGACCTTTGGCCCCAAATCATCGATTGACAAAGTCGTACCCACTGGATTCCCGCCTTCGCGGGAATGACGGAGCGGCGATGTCGGATATAGGGACATGCCCTAGAAAAAGCTCGGCCCTCCGTTAATAGAAACTATAAACCAAACCCCTTCTATTTCTTCCCATTCCATAACCACATTTTCGGTGCAAGTGGTTATTTTAGGCAGTCGATGCCAAGTCAAGCTGCTGATAATTTGAGCTTTTTTATTTTTTTCCGGCTTCCACCTGATGTCCAAAAGTTCATAATTGGTTATCTTCAAGTTTTTTTCTTGATCGGAGACTTTTTGAAAACAACCTTCTCTTTTTTGCGCCACCACTAGCTGACAGGAGTAGCGAAAATCCCCCCAGCGAACCAAGCGATGAAAGGTTTCGGTGGCCAATCGAAGAGATTCCTTAGCAGACGTTGCTCGGTGATGCGCACAATCAACACTACCGAGGCCGATAAGCATTGCCAAAAAGAGGTTGGTGGGACCTAAAACCATTCTTAACCGCCATGTAGTTTTCAAAAACGACTTCCTTCTGCTAGAACACTTAGATGATCAAATATGCCTCGTCCGAGACAAAAAAACGAATAGATCTCGACGCGAAAAAAACGTGGTTTTACCATGGTCAGCACTTGTCGATAGCATAGCTTGGAGAAGCCATGGCTAAGGATTTGGTTGATAAGTACAAACAAGTCTTGGAAAACGATCCCGGTAGCTTGGTGTTCCTTGAGCTAACCAAGGCTCTTCTCGATCAAGGGAGAGTTAGGGAAGCCATCGAAGCCTGCCAAAATGGCTTAGAGTATCATCCAGACTCGGTGGAGAGCCGAGTCCTATATGGAAAATCGTTGCTTTCGGCTAGCCGGCCAGCAGAAGCCATGGAGCAGTTCGAAAAAGCAATGGAAATCGAACGCAACGATCCGCTGGCTTTTTTGTTGATTAGTGAGACTTTAGTTCAAAAGAAACTGTTTCGCTCGGCTTTGCCGATTTTGAAAAAGGCCATCGCACTTGTTCCTCACGATGCGCGAGTGCGACTTTGGTTGCAACAAGTCCAGCAAACAATCGGAATCCCGGTTGAGCTTCCGCCAATAGATTCGGTTTCCACTTCTGGTCAACCAGGCACAATTAGCAAGAAAACTAGTGCACCCTCGCCAAAGCTTGCCGAACCTTTAAAACCTACTGAGTTTTCAAAGCCTACCAAGTCTTCAGAACTTGCCGAATCACCAGAACTTGCCATATCTCAGGAAACTGCTGAGCCCCCCAAGCTTGCTGAGTCGTTGCAAGAACCTTCAGAACCTTCAGAACCTGCCGAGCCTTCAGAACCTCCCGAGTCGTTCCAAAAGCCTTCTAAGACTGCTGAGTCTCAGGAACCTGCCGAGTCCCCAAAGCTTGCCGAGTCGTTTCAAGAGCCTTTAGGGCCTGCTGAGCCGTCTAAGCCTGCTGAGTCCCAGAAACCTGGGGCAATCGAAGAGCCTTCGCCTGCTGCCATTTGCCCAAATAACTTGCCACAGGTTCTGCCAGCGACATCAGAAACTTGCGTTTCGCCTCCTACTACTCTTTCTACCAATTCTTTACTACTTGCGGAAATCCCTTCTCTGCCGCCAACTGCTTCTACACCCACTGACATCTCTGAACCTGCGATAGATCCGGAAACGGCCGCAAGTATCGCTCAGAAATATGAGCAAGAATTACGAGAAGAACTGTTAGCCAGCCCACCTCTTACATTTCTGCAAAGAAACTGGCTTCTTTTAAGCATAGTGGCGCTACTTCTTGCCGCGGGCTCGGTTTCTTTATATGTATACAAAACTACTCGTGATCGAAACCGAGTTTACGAATTGGCTGAGCTTCGCGCCCAGGCTTTTCGCGCGTTTACTTTGGATACACCCTCGGCTTATCGCTTAGTAACTGACCTCAATGAACGTATCCAAAATAAGGAAGTAGACGTTCATCTTCAATCTATTTCTGCTTTTGCTCATGCTGCCCTTTTCCACATGCAAGGCAAACCAGAAGATCGCTTAAACGCTCAACAAGAACTAATTTCTCTTAACGGTAATAAACCTGGTTTTACTTTGCTAGTTTATTATCTTCTTGCCAATAGCAAGGAATCTAAGAAAAAAATTGAAAAAAAAATTCTGAATACTGGTGCTGACAAATATCCCGAACGTTGGGCAAAAGCAGAATACTATTATTGGTCAGGAAAAATTGCCTTAAGTAGAAATCAGACTAAAAAGGCTATCTCACTATTCCAGTCAGCAGTTGAGGCTGCCCCCTCTGCTTATCCTCATGTCGCCACTTTGGTGGCGTTAGGAAACTATTATCAATCGGAAGGAGATTATGCCAAATCCCGAGAATATTTCTATTTGGCCCAAAAAGCTTCCCCGGAACATCTTCCTGCTCTTTTAGGATTAGCAAGCGCTTTGTTAGAAAGCAAAGAATACTCAACAACGGAATGGAAATCGATTTTTGACAAAGCTCGCAAATTACTAACTGAACCCTCCTCTGAAGATTCGGCTTGGCCAGCTTCATATGGAGCCGATTTGGACTTAATTGAAGCACGGAAATTCTCTCTGCAAGGTAATACTTCAAAAGCCATTGCCATATTAGAAAAAGGTGTTGCCCAGCAAGAGAATCGCAGAAGCGAGTACTTTTCTTCTATGGGTTTAGTCTACCAAATGGCCGGGAATTACCTAAAAGCAGCCGAATCGTATCGTCGATCACTGAATTCCCAATCGGATCAACCAGACCCTATTGTGCAAGAAAAGCTGGCTCATGTTCTTATTTCCATCGGGCGAGCAAAAGAGGCTCTACAACTTACCAAAGTTACCGACTCTGCCTACTTCCGCACACGCATCGTGCGGGGTTTAGCACGACTAGAAATGAAACAATACAGCCTAGCTAGAGCAGAGTTAGCTGCTACCAAGAGAGGAAAAACATTTCCCGCAGAAGCAGCTATCTGCTTGGCAATGATCGATACGGCTACTGGAAAATTAGATACCGCTCGCACCGTACTTGCGAAGGCTGCAAAAAGCTCCATCAAGAGTCATCTTTTTCATATCGCCATGGGGCAGCTCCTGATCAAAGAGGGAAAGCTAGATCAGGCTGCTAAGGAATTTTTGGCCGCCGAATCCCACCCTCTTGATTGGGAAGGAGCCTTGCGTTTAGGCACCTTGCTAATGGAACAAGGTGAGTATCGAAAGGCAAAAAAACACTTATTGCTAGCGCTACTACGAAATCAGAACCGTTTAGAAACCCGACTGATTTTGAGCAAAACACTAGTTCATCTTAATGAGCTTTCTGCTGCGCAATTAACTTTAGAAGCAGCCTTGGGACAATCACGCAGCGCTGAACTGCATTACCAGCTAGGACAGGTGTTCTTGGCGCAGAAAGATTTTGACTCCGCACGTAAACACGCTCAGGAATCGCGACGCTTAAGCCGCAAATTCACTCTTTCTGCTCGTAGATTGGAAGCAGAAATTGATCTTGCTTCTGGTAACATTTTTGCGGCTCTCAAAAACTTGAGAATAGTAGCTAGACGCAGTCCACGAGATGCCGAGCCCTGGTGCTTTTTAGGAGAAACTCGGCTAAGGACAGGAAACAAAAATGCCGCTAAACTCGCATTTCGTAGAGCGCTTTATATTCAGCCGAGAAATAAGCGAGCCCGTATAGGAATGCTCGCTGCCCAATTAAATAAAAATGCTCGAAAAATTTCAAAAGAAAGCGAGGCACTTATCAAGGACAAGGAAGTTAGAAAAAATCCAACCTTACTAGCCCAGACATACACCATTGCCGCCAAGGCACGCTTGACACTTGGTGATTCCCGATCCGCAGATAAGCTAGCTCGGCGAGCAACTAGCATAGATAGCAACCTCGCCGATGCTCATCTAGCAAGAGGTCTTGCTCTGAAAAACAAAAACCCATCGTTAGCAGTTAAATTTTTCGACCGCGCAATTGCCCTTGACCCGTATTTATCAGAAGCTAGATGGGCTCTTGCTGAATATCTCGCCTCCCATTCCACTCGCTGGAAGCAAGCCATTCCCGAATTTGAAGCTTATTTGCGAGTCGCTTCACCTTGCCCGCAAACCAGAGCTGCGCAGAAAACCTTAGCTTCATTGCGCAAGCGAGCCCAGCAGTAGCTTTAGCCCTTGGAGTCCGTGTGTCTTTCTTACCAATTTTGGAAAAATCACCGAACCTTCGCCCTAGATTGCTAAACAAATGTTTAATGTTATCTGTTCGACAAAGTTTGGATCTTTGTTCGGTCTATCTTCTTTTGGGGTTAGGAGCCGAGTTACTTAGGCGTCAAGCAAACCCCTGGGGAACAGTAATTCTCAACTTACTGGACAGCATTCCCTATTTGGTACTCCGCTGGAGTGGATGTTTGGATTCTTTTTTGGTCGCCTTGGCTACCGGCCAGCTTACGCCTTTTTTAAGCCGTTTTATCCTCTCTTTTCTGTCACTTCTTTTAGTATTTCTTCAAGCAGCTACGGTAAGTTTAATGTTATCTTTATGTCTCTATTTGACTAAGAAAAAAGAGCTGCAAAGATAATTCTTCTATTTTGTGGAATAATCTCGAATTGCAATGAAATCGAAAATAGAGCGTCTTCCCATTCGAAGGCCAGGTATATTGGCAGAAATAATCACCCGTTTGAATTCTTTCAGACTTAGGGAAGCCCGGAGGGAGTCACGATAGAGTTTTCGTACCATGAGCGGATACCCCATGGTAAAGATTCGCACCCATAATTCTAGCAGCTTTCCTCCCCTTCGTTGTAAATCAAAAAAGAAAAGACCGCCCTCCGGTTTGGTGACCCGCGCGATTTCGCGAATCATTAATTCCGGCTGTTTTAAATGATGGAGCGTATAGCAACAAAATCCAAAATCAAATTCTTCATTGGCAAAGGGCAAGCATTTACCGTCCGCTTGCATGAACGTAATGCGTTTTTGTTCGGCCAATTGAGTTTCGGCAATAACATTTTTCTTAGCCTGTTCGAGCATGCCCAGCGATAAATCGACCGCAGTTATACACACATTTGGTCGACCCCGCAAAATACGCATGTCGATACGTGCAGTTCCGCAACCAACATCTAGCAAACGGATAGGTTGGTTTTCGGGAATCATGGCCATTACTTTATTGGCAATCACTTCGTCATCATAGGTGCGATGATCGCGAGTAAGAATCTCGTAGGCTTCTACCTCTTCCGGGGTAGTCATTCCCTCTGGTTCGAGCACTCGTTTCTTTTTCTTAGGAGTTATCGCATATAGAATAATTCCAGCATAGACAGGTATCAGCATGGCAGCGCGAAAAAGGATATTCCTTTTTAAATAAGGACAGTCAGGGTCTTCTGCAAACAAATCGTTTTTAATAAACAATGCCATTGACCGACACCCTCGACAAACGGAAGCCAGCTTGCAGGTTTTACATCCACCGCGAAGTTGAGAAGTTTCACGCAATTTCGCGAGGAACTGGTGCTCACGCCAAATTTTTACTAGGGAGTCGTTCTCGATATTGCCCAGCCAGAATTCCGGACGCTTTAAATCGGGACAGGGATATATATCGCCTGCCTCGGTCACCGTAAGAAAGTCTATTCCCGCACCACATCCAGTAATACCTTCGTTGCGCAGAAAGCTTTCCGGAGCCCCATAAAGAAGGGGACAAAGAGCGCAATCAAATGTTATATCTTTGAAATCGGAATAAACCATGCTTACTTTTTTTAGCTGAAGCCGATACAAATCTTTTTTGCTTAGTCGCGCTCGCTCAAACCACCCAGTGGTAGTGCTTGGTTTTGGTCGAAGAAAATTTAAGTTCTCAATACCAAATTTACGTATTAGACGCGATATTCTATTTATATGAGAAATATTGGAATGCGTCACAATGACATTAGCTACCACACGCAATCCATTTTCAACCAAAATACGTGCGGCGCTTTCTATGCTCGGCGCAATGGAAGGATCTCGATCGTGTCCTTCCTTAGTAGGGAAATCAATGCTTAGCGAAATCGTGCTGGTTCCGGCTTGGCGAAGTGCACGCGCCAATTCTGCGGTCACTAAATAACCATTTGTACTTAGAACCACCTGTGCATTACATCGCCGCACTATGGAAATAATTTCGCAAATATCATCTCGTAGTAGAGGCTCACCTCCACTCAGCATCACCCGCTTTAGGCCCAGCTCGGAAGCCTGCTCGCAAAGTTTACGAATGCTATCCAGCGAAGGTTCCTGAGAAGAAGCTCGCTGATAACAACATGGACAGGCGGCATTGCAACGCCCAGTGACCATCAAATTAATTGTGTCTAGTTTGCATTCCCTCAAAGAGGCTTATCCAATCATATTCCAGAATTTGTGCGAAATTTTGTTCAATTTATCTGAATTCCCAAGAAAATGCAGCCGACATGGACATCCTCACCGCCCTGAAGGACGGGGTTTGCCAAGCATCTGGATCAGTATTTTTTGATGCCTTTCCAAACTTTTTTGGCAACATTTTTGACTCCTTTACCAATCTTTTCGCCAACATCTTTGATTCCTTCACCTATTTTCTTACCAACGTTTTTGACCCCTTCGAAGACTGCCTTACCAGCTGTCTTTACGCCATCAATGACTCCCTTGACAGCTTTCACCGCAACCTCGGAAGACTTACCGAGCAGCCAACGTGCGCCTTTAAGTGCATCACCAACTATGGGAATGCTATTAAGAGTTCGGCCTACAAAGTTGATTCCTTTGACAAAACCTCGGAGAACATCGCCAACCACCGGAACCTTATTGAGAAATTTATCGACTTTGGATAATATTTTACCAAAGTATTTGCCGACCACCGGCATGTCCGCAAAAAAACCTAAAGCGGGTCCGATAAGCGGTACAAGGTTCATCATTTTCTTAAGATTTTCTTTGGTAGTATAATGACCATCAAAAACTTTAAGAGCCTCTTTAGCAATATCGAGAGCCACACTTCCCTTTTTCACAAGCTTCATAGCGCTTCGATAGGTGTCGCGTACATAGTTGCCAATTTCTTTTGCATCGTTGGCAGCCTTTAGAACCTTGTTATCGAATTTTTCTGATTTTAAGATCTGACTCACTGGTGATTCTGAATTGAAACTAAATTTTCCTAATGATTTAGCAAGATTTCTTTCCCCAGCTTTTCCGTTTTCAAAATTATATTTTACAAACTTATCTGCGGCTTTTACGCTAGGATCGAAACCTTCGTCGAAAAGCTCGTTTCCTAATAAACTAAGTTTTTCATTATCTAAACTAGTTAAAACTGATTTACCGACATCCATGGGAGCGGCTTTCATGGCAGCCAAAAGAGACTTGCCAAGCCCTTGCCTCTCCTGAACCAAAGAAAGAAATGTTCGGCCTAATTCTTGAATTTTTGATTCCGACAGACTAGCGAGAAATTCTTTGCCAAGAACCTGTGGTTCCATTTTCTTGAACTGACCAATCAATTCATTTCCCAATTGGGTTAATTTGTTCGATGGCACAGATTTAAGCGCGCTGGGGTCAAAATTCTTAATACGATTGCTGGCTAGTGCGACAAGCAGCGCTGAGGCAATTTTCACAGGATTCGCATTAGAAAAAGAAGTTTGTAGCTGCTTGCCTAAATTAGAAAGCTGACCAAAACTTTGCAAGCCATGATTAGCGGCTGACTCCAAAAATGGTTTCTCCTCTAATAATAGCTGCTCGAATTTGCCGCTAGGCATTGACTCGACAAATGAAGTTATACGACACCCTAAATCATAAACAAACTGAGCTTTAGCTTGATTAGATATTCCATTTAGACACAACGAATTCAGAGCCTGCAAAACCAATTGCGACTGAGAACCGCTCCCTAAAGAAAAATTGTCTTTCCCCAAAACCGACAGCGTATTTACTTCATTGAATTGCATGCACATTTTTCCGTATTCGCTTGCGGAAATGCCTGTCTGATTATGCGCCATTGCACTGGTGGCATAATTTTTATAAATATTCATCATTTTCTTTGCTTCAGGACTAAGCCGGCCTTCATTTTTTGCTGCCCATTGGGCAAATTCAGAAAATTCCAAACCCGCAGCTTGACCGTCGGTATCTCTGGTTCCTTCAACAATAGCGTAGGCCATCTGCTCGCCTGAGACCATGCCATTGACTCTGTCTAGCTTTTCTACCGAAGCTTTTGCACTTCGGTCATAGTTTTTTCTGCAAAGAAGAGTCGCTCCAAACACGACACCATTTTTAGAACTGCCACCAATGAGTCTCACGACAAACCCTTTCAAAATTTTCAAACCACACACCATTTATTCTCGTATTCTCGCGCGTGGCAGAAAAATGTTGTCACGAGACTAGCGATCTAAACACGCATTTCCTTCTCTTTTCTAAAAGACTCGCCCATGTCTAAAACAAAAGGAGGATATGCCTCCACAATAGAAGCCTCATAAGCCAGCAATCTTGCCCCCCAACGTAATACTTCGCGTTGATAACTATACAGAGAGTAAGGATATTGCTCATGAAATAATATCCAGACTACCGCCACTACCCAGACTAACGATGCCACAATCATTAATACTAACCACACTATTGCTGAAGGAATACCATAGATAATTCGCAATAAGGCACTATCTACTCGCGGATGCCCTCCTACTGTTACTTCTATGCGCAACCCGGGATTTTCTAAATTTGTGGGAAACCGATCGTCAACGAATCCTAAATAAGCAAAAAAAGCAATAATCCAATGCAAAGTCCGCAAAATCCATGGACCATCTTGCTCAAAAAAACTCGTGGACAGCAGCTTTTTCTAAGTTTCCTTGGTCGGTCGATTGTGGACTCAAGACGCCCCCCTTTAGCACACCATTATATTAGGACCTAGACCTAGAC
Organism: Myxococcales bacterium; assembly: GCA_050288705.1. GTDB lineage: Bacteria > Myxococcota > Myxococcia > Myxococcales > UBA5297 > JBNKEI01. The sequence continues at coordinate 1,066 of JBNKEI010000142.1, read as the reverse complement.
CTATACCAACAACTCTATATTTAGTAATTTACGTATTTTATTCACCAGGTTAAAGATTCTTATCCCCTGGGAGAAGAAATTTTTTAGGCCTGGGCGAAACAATTTGCTTCTACTCACGATAACCATATTAAGATTAAGCATACGGAGCGCAGGCCGTATAAACCTTTTCACTCTTAAAAACCGCGAGACAAAAACGCAAGAGAGTGAGAATTATTGAGCGAGACAATGACTCTAAAATTCTTACCGAACGCCCTACAGAACTTCTCGAAAAACGTTCCTAAGCAGTTTTCAAAAATGACTGGCCTGGGTAGAGCGAAATCGCGTCCGTCATCAGGATCGCCAGGTTCGGCACATTCAACAGCGCGCACAGACAACTCCCCGCTTGCAACTAGCTATGCCGTCGAGTCTCCCACCGGGCGTGCTGGACACGAGCACCATGAACGCAGAGATGAGTACGACAAAGGCCAAGGTTTTAGCTCTCGAAGTCAACCCGATGTGCGCGGCAGCGCTCGCGGTTCAGCTGATACCAAAACACTTCTCGGACTAAGGCCGTCGCCTACCCCAGCTAGAGCTACTAGGACCACCGGGGTTCCTGCGCATTTAAACCCCTCCAGGAACGTACGCGAGGCGTATGGTCAACATGTGTCTGAGCACAAAAGAGATCACTATGACCCACTCTCTTTTGATGACTTCAAGGAACAATTTCACCGTCAGAACGCGCCGGCTGCAAAAAGGCCTCCTCCAACCAGGCCTCCTCCAACCCTGCAGCAGTTAGCCGATGCACGGGAAATCTATAAGATGGGCGAGCCACCATTTCCCCGTGACCGATGGCTCCAAGCCTGTATAGAGGCTGATAACGATCATTATGATGCGCCAGGGTTTAGAGATTTCATCAGGAGCGACCCAGAATATCAGGCAAGCCTAAGGCGATACAACGAGGCTGCCGAGCTAGTAAGAGCGGAAAACCAGGCAGGGGTATGGAACACGCCCGCTAAAGCAGCTCCGTCACGCCAGGAAGTTGCAGACGCCAAAGAAATAATCGCCCGTGGTCCGCCTGGTGACGTCG
>JBNKEI010000141.1:0-37554 GCA_050288705.1 Myxococcales bacterium | reverse complement strand
TTGTCAGCCATGCTTGCATGGCCTGCCCTGCCAATGCCAAAGGTAGACCAGAAGAAAAACCTACAAAAATACAGACCACCATCCGGCGACTAATAATTGCTGATAACGAGATTTTCCATTTATTGTCGGCCATTTTCATACCCTAGCATTATTCGTCGAAGATTTGGTTATCCCAAACCAAAGGACAATCCGCAACCAAATCTTTGGCCCTCGCTCCCCAGGTTACTGTATTCCTGGTATGGGTAATCTTTGGCCAATACACAAAACAGAGGGCGACAATATAAGCCTTATTGCCACCCATAAATGCAGCTTTGCTTACTAGGAAGCTACTTTTTTTTCCGTACGCGCAGCATCGCTAGCCCCGCCAATGAAAAAACAGCTCCCGAACTAAGCAATTTTGAACCCACGCTACATCGAGCCAACCCGTTTCCTAAGCTTTTTTCCGAAGAAGCAGGCTGATTTGCTGAGGTTTCCTCACCGTTTTCCGACACAGGGACCTGGCTGCCATCACTTTCTTCATTTCCGGCACTTTCCTCATTGTTTTCGGGCAAGCTTTCGCTAGCTTCATCGTCAGTTTCAGTGTCCTCCCCAATGTCCTGCTCGCTGTCCTCACCAGTATCTTCGTTACTGTCGTCAAGCTTGGTAGACGGCATCACGTCTTCGAGAGTGGTGCCAATTACAAAACCATCGTGATACACGACTTGGGTAGGCTGTGTGGCCGCATCCCGGTACAATCCCTGCTTCAAATAGTTGGTCTGTCCCGGGAAAAGAGTGGCCACTGGTTGCTTGGGAACCACCAAGTCTCCGTCAAACCAGAGCTCAACAAAGCCAATTTGAGGGTTTGATGACCACTTTACGTGCAAAATAAAGTCGTGCCACTTTCCAAGGGTTATTTTCTCAGTCCAAATTCCTTTTCCGCTCACTATGAAAAACATGGTGTCCGGCATTGGTTGCCCGCAGTCAGCCGCGCTACAACCCAACACAAAGCGCACCGGCGGAGCTCCGGATGATCCTGAATGATGCCATTGAGTTGGAATCTGCCAGGTCGGATAGAAAGGATAATCTTCGGGCCATAGAGTACTCCAGCTATAATACCTTTCATCTCCTTCAGTTTCGTTGGTCATGAGCACCAATTCATTACGATGGCCACTAGCACCAATGGGATTATCTCCATTACGAACCTCCGCTCGTAAGGCATAACGTCCCTCGCGAACCGGGGACTCTACCACTTGCAGGCGATTCGGATTAACTTGCTGGGCTCGCGTCCATTGGGAAATGTCTCCGGTCTCAAAATCGCCTCGCCACAAAACCGACGCACTGCTCAGTGAAGGAATGATTACAGCTACAGCTACAACAATACTGATCATGCGTTGCATTAAAACCTCTCTTTTTAAGTGGAGGCCCCATACAAGACAGATCTTTATGTGCGATTACAATATTCGGGGGCTTGGTTGTATTACTAATATTCTTACCAACAAGCAGGCCCCCGTTATCGAAATCTGGCGCTATGTACTCACCAGAAAATGCATTACGTCGCCATCCATAACCACGTATTCTTTTCCTTCGGTACGCAGCTTTCCGGCAGCACGCGCGTTAGCCTCTCCCCTGTAGGCAACAAAGTCTTCGTAAGCAATAACCTCTGCACGTATAAACCCTTTTTCAAAATCATTATGTATAACTGATGCTGCTTTTGGTGCTGCAGTACCTTGGCGAATAGTCCAAGCACGCACTTCCTTAGGGCCTACTGTAAAATAACTAATCAACCCTAATGCTCGATAACTATGATGAACTATTTGATCTAGACCACTTTCGGCTACTCCTAGTGAATTCAAAAATTCTCCCCTCTCTTCGTCACTCATTCCCGCCATTTCTTCTTCAATTTTAGCGCATATTTTGACTGATTCTGCCCCCTGCGTTGCTGCCAAATTATGTACTTGCTGCACCCATTTATTATCTTTGGTCAACCCATTTTCGTCAACGTTGGCTGCGTAGATTACTTTTTTTGCAGAAATTAATCGGGTTTCTTTCAAAAGCTCCTGACAAACATCACTGTTCTGCTTTTCGAACGATATTGCTGGCTTCCCCGAATTCAAGTATTCTAAAAGATCTTTTGCCATTTCCAATAGGGAAACTGCTTTTTTATCTCCTTTTGCCTGTTTTTCTAATCTATTAATTCGATTTTCTAGAGTTTGAATATCTGCAAGAATTAATTCGGTTTCAATTGTTTCAATATCTCGTAGAGGGTCCACCGAGCCTTCTACATGAACAATATTTTCATCTTCAAAACAACGCACTACATGTACAATAGCCGCCGTTTCGCGAATATGTGACAAGAATTGGTTTCCTAATCCCTCATTTTTAGAGGCTCCACGTACCAATCCGGCAATATCGGTGAATTCTACCAAGGCATTTTGCACATTCTTAGGATTAGCAATGGAACATAGTGACAGAATCCGTTTGTCTGGGACTGCCACAACAGCCTTGTTACGTTCAATGGTACAAAACGGATAGTTTGCGGCTTCTGCATTTTGCGCCTTAGTCAAGGCATTAAAAAGAGTTGATTTTCCCACATTGGGAAGTCCTACGATGCCAATACTTAAAGCCATATTTTATTCTCCGAAAACACGAACCGTTCGGTAGATAACACACACCATGTATCAATTTGCAGATTATTATTTGGCCAGCACCACAATTCCATTTTTTTCTGCCTGCTGAATTAGTGCCGAAGCCTCAATCAAAACTGTCCGTCGAGCCTGTACTGCCAAAACAGCGCCTTGCACTTGAGCAATAGACTCAATAGTTCCCGGCCCTACCGCGGGAAGATCAAAACGCAAATCCTGACCTGATTTGCAGCGCTTAACCACCACTATGCCAGGCCCAGCTAGTTCGCCAGAGCGGCGAATGCAGGCGTCAGTTCCTTCTGCCGCCTCCACGGCAATAACATTTCCTTGCTTTACAACCACGGTTTGTCCCAAATCGACCTGGGCCATTGCTTCAGCTACCTGTAATCCCAACTCAATATCACGCTCTTGCTGGGAATCGGGGCCTTTACGGGTCAAAATTGCCTCGGGAGCCAATACCTCTTCTAAATAACGCGTAGAAGCAATAACGGTAATACCTTCTGCTTCCAATGCTCCAGCAATAGCCCTCAACAACCCGTCATCGTGCAGATTTCGAAGCTTAGCTACTGCTTTAAGCATCATCCAATCAGGACGTGCTTTACGCAGAGCACTTAGCTTACTCACTCCTCCTACAAAGGCCAGCTCGTCTACCTGATGTTTTTTTATTAGCCGGACTATCTCGCCAAGTTGCCCCAAAGCAACCCATTCCCAGCAATCAACCTGTTTTTCTAGCGAAGGATTAGCCTCGCCGCGCAAACCAATGCCCAATACCCGATGACCTGCTCGGCGTGCTCCTTGCGCAAAAAGGAAAGGGAAGTACCCGTTTCCCGCAACTAACCCCACCATTCTCGCTGAGCCGCTCACCGAGCGATCCCGCGCTCAGAGCCTTCCAGAAATTTTAGCAAGTGCTCAAGTTCAGGAAAAAACCCGTGTTCCGCTCGTACATGGGAAATTGCTTCGCGCAATCCCAAACTATTTCGAAACAGAGTCCGATAAGCTGATTTGATGCGCGAAATCTGCTCCGGTGCAAATCCGGCTCGGGTTAGCCCCACCGTGTTTAATCCTGCCAGCTTGGCTCGATTGCCATGCACCGTGCAGTATGGGGGAACGTCTTGAGTGACGATGGCTCCTGCTGCCACAAAGGACTGCGCTCCCAAACGCACAAACTGATGTACACCAGCTAGTCCTCCAATATGAATATTGTCTTCCAGCAACACATGCCCGGCCAGAGCTGCGCTGTTGGCAATAATGCACTCATTTCCGACTGCACAGTCGTGGGCTACATGACTACAAGCCATAAAGAGATTACGAGACCCCACTTTGGTAACCCCACCACCGCCAGCAGTGCCCAAATGCATAGTTACATATTCACGAATTTGGTTGCTATCACCAACTTCCAATCGGGTATTCTCTCCACGGAATTTCAGGTCTTGCGGAATCGCTCCCAAAGAGGCGAATTGAAACACCCGGTTATTCTTACCCAGTGTCGTGTCCCCTTCAATTATCACATGGGAGCCAATAATAGTATCCGCACCGATTTTGACTTGGGGACCAATAATTGAATAAGGGCCGATTTCTACTGACTTGTCGATTTCGGCACCATCTGCAATTACCGCGGTGGCATGCACGGACATCCGGAAAACTCCTGCCTAATCAGAACCTTCTACTTCTGTAATCCGCGCTTCTAGCTCAGCCATTCGCTTTTCTAGCCGGCGAAGTGTGCGTATACTTTCACTTCCACGCTGAAATGCTACCCAGTTACGCACTTGCTCGCGCAAAGGAAGAACAGGACTACCTAAGAATTCGCCGGGTTCTTTGATATCGTCTTTGATGCCGCTCTGAGCCCCTATTCGCGCACCACCAGCAATGGTGACGTGATTTCCTATCCCTACCTGTCCTCCACAAACCACCCCTGCACCTAACTCACTAGAACCAGCAACCCCTACCTGGCCACAAAGTATGCACAACGGACCAACCTTCACATTGTGTCCTACCTGCACCAAGTTGTCGAGCTTACTTCCTTTTCCAATTATTGTCTTGCCCAAGGTTGCGCGGTCTACCGCAGAATTAGAACCGATTTCTACGTCATCTTGCACTTCTACTCTGCCAACCTGAGGCACCTTGAAGTGCTCCTTTGCAGCAGCATTGTAAGCGAAACCAAACCCATCGCCCCCCAAAACCACTCCGGGCTGCAAAACGGCTCTGGAACCCACCACACACTCTTCCCTGATCACTACGTGAGGATACAGAATACTGTCCTCCCCTACTTCACTATGCTCGCCTACAAAAACAAATGGAAACAGGACCGAACGAGGACCGATCTTTGCATTCTTACCTACATAGCAAAAAGCCATAACCTTAGCGGTAGCATCAATTACTGCACCCGGCTCAACCCATGCCCGCGGATCTACTCCTGGTGAATACTCTCCGCGAGGGTGAAAGAGAGCGGAAATCCGAGCAAAGGCAAGGTAGGGATTAGCAACAATCACCATATTAATGCTCGAGGTGATCTGTGCAGCTACTGATTCTTCTACTAGCACTGCACAGGCACGAGTCTGTTGAAGCTCATCTCGGTACCGAGCATTATTATAGAAAGAAAGCTCTCCCTCCCTCGCTTCTCCCAGACTATTCACGCCTTGGATAATTCGGTTAGGGTCACCCTGAACCTTACCACACACTCTTTTGGCTAACTCGCCAAGTGAAAAGTTTCGCACAATTGGACCGTAGTTATCGCCAATTCCTAGTTAGTTTTTGGCGCTAGATTTGCTTTTTGCAGACTTACCGCTAGACTTGCTTTTACCTGTTCCAAACTTGGCGTTGTATTTCCTCACCAGCTCATTGGTAATATCTAGCGAATCGGGAGCGTAGAGCAAACCTCCCTCGTTTTTATCAAACACGAAAGAGACTCCATCTGCTTTTGCGATGGAACGGATTACCCCTGCCATCTTGGAAAAAATATTTTGAGTGAGCTTACGCTCTTCTTCACTCAAAGCCTTCTGGGAATCCTGCCAGTACTTGGTTACATCCATCAACTTTTTTTCTAGCTCAATCTTTTTTTCTCTAAGCCGGTCTTCCTTTAGAACCCCTTCGCGAGCCAATTTTTCTAGGTTGGCATTGTCTTTCTTGAGTTCTTCCTGCTTCTGATCAAGCTCTTTCTGCTTACTTTCAAATTGCCGCTTGAGCTTAGCTTTGGCCGCCTTGCCTTCTTCAATTTCTCCTAAAGCTCGCTGCATATCTACGTAAGCGAAGCGAGTTTCGCCATATGCAGTCATCGCAGTCAAAAAAACCGCCAATAAGGTACCCGATAAAATTCGTAGCTTCATTCACCTGTCTCCCAAACCAAGCCTCAGTCTAATGGCCTTTAACACCATAGCTAGACCATCAATTTCTTTTTTTGTGACAAAACCCCGCTAGCCACGAGTCTTTTTTTATCGATTCCGTCGTCACCCAATACGATTTTCCTTGTGAAGGCGTTCTGAGCAAGCGCGAAAACATACGCGCCACAGGCCTCGAGTGTCAAGGAGGCAAAGTAAGAACCATGGTGAATTTGTCGGCGAAATCTTCTTTCAAAACGTATAAGTATTGTTCTCAGATTCTCCCACATGGTTTATCATAAGACTTCATATGCTCTGAACCCTGGTTCTTGGTGTCTGCCTTTCCTGATATCTCCCTTCTTTTTTTGTCGTTAGGAGTAAAGGAACATGCGTATTACTTCCTCTGTTTTTGGTGTTTTGCCGATAGTGATCGTAAGCGCTTTCAGTACCGGGCTTTCTCCTTCCGCAACGAACACTATCAAACGCAATTTGGAGCAGGAACTACGAAAAATTGCTACCATTCCTGACCCAGAACTAGTCGTAAAATTTGTTCCCATGGCCACGGAGGGGTTTTTTCTTCGCCAAGCTTCTTTTATTCTTGACGGCAATGAATTGGACTCTTGGTATTTGGAACAACTACAAACTGCCAGCGAACCCCAAATAATTTTTCAAGAAAAAGTAGGTTCTGGTCATCGCGAACTAGTTGTTCGACTCGTCTACTCCAGCGAATCCAGCCTTCTAAGTTACATGAATGATTACCAGTTTGCTCTGACCCAGCGTATCCATGTCGAAGCTCGTAATGGTTTGCGTTCGCATATATACATTCAATCCAAGGTGAATCGCTTTCAAAGTTGGAGCAAACGCCTAAGTATTCAAGTTCGCCGGGATTACGAGATGACCGCAAAACTTGCCGATGGTGACATTCCTCCTCCTCCTCAGCGAGCTATCGAAAGCGCCGAAAATGTACTGGCCTCCCTGGGCAAGCCTGCTCAGCAACTGGGGCCTGATCTGAAGTCAGAGATTGAGCAACGACCGGAACTTAGGTTGGAGGAGCTGTTGAATTCGGAATCAGAATCCGGGTTAGAGTTAGACGAACCGGCAAATGACCCAAAATCATCGTCTGAATTAGGATCGGCATCAGAATCAAACCAGCTACTTAGTAGCAAGCCAGGACGGGAAATCACGCCAGCAAAGCTTAAATTCCACTCTCGCCGAAACCAGGAAACCAGCCGCAAGCACCAAAACAGCGTTAAGCCCGCCGTCCAGAAAGAGTCTCCCAGTCAAGTGGTGACCTTATCCGCCGATGAACCGGGACCTAAGCCGAGAGAAAAAATAGTTCCCCACCAGCCATCTCCGGTTGCTAATGATACCGCTAAGCCGGTTTTGACTCCCTCCATAATTTCTAAAAAAGAAGCACCGCCAGCACACACAGAAACTCGTAGTCACACTTTGAGCCACGCCCCCGCACGGCCAACAGCAACGGCAACCACCCGCCAAATAGTTTTACCAGAAACTTCTTTATCAAATGCTTCCTTGCCGGCTAGTAAACAATCGGTAGAAAAAACATTGTCGTCTCGTTCGCAACTATGGCTACTTGTACTTGGTGCGGCTGCAGCAAGCTTTTTGGTCTTCAGTTTACGCCTTGTTGCTCGAAGGAAATCAGCTTCTGGTAATCGCAAGTTGCCCTGAATTCTAGGTTTAGAGAGCTAGCAAATAATGCTGCAGGGGTGTACTTTATCGCCCCTGCGAATTTGTATTGAATTTGGGAGCAAGTTCTACGCTCACAAAAAACCTGAGGACAAAATGCGGTGGATACTTCCTCCCGACGAAATCAGTCTCGCAGCCAAGCTGGCACAAGAGCTTTCTCTACACCAGGTAACCGCCCAGGTTTTGGTTACTCGAGGATACGCAACTCCACAGCAAGCCAGCGAGTTCATGCGCGATGGTCTTGGTGATATTCCTGATCCCGACCTACTCTTAGGAATGCGCACCGCCGTAGAACGCATTGTGTATGCTCTTCAGCAAGGAAAAAAAATTGCCCTATGGGGGGATTACGATGTTGACGGAGTCACTAGCGTAGCTATTTTAAGTTCTTTTCTCCTAGCCCATGGCACTACCGTTACCACACGCATTCCCAAACGCTTAGAAGAAGGCTACGGTTTGCAGGCGCAAGCGGTGGAAGAACTTGCCAGAGAAAACACCAACTTACTGATTACTCTTGATTGCGGAATAACTGCCAATTCGGAAATTGAAAGAGCCCGTACACTAGGTTTGGAAGTCATTGTTGTTGACCACCATCAAGTAGGGGCAACTCTTCCTCCGGCTCTTGCAGTGATTGACCCTTATCAACCGGGTTGCACCTATCCTTATAAGAACATGTGCGCGGCCGGATTGACTTTCTTACTAGTAGTAGCTCTGCGACGACGATTACGCGAAGCTAACTTTTATGCGCGCTGCCCGGAACCTAATCTTAGGGAGTATCTCGATTTGGCGGCACTGGGAACAATAGGAGACGTGGTTCCTCTTCTGGGAATCAACCGTATTTTTGTAAAGCACGGTCTCCAAGAACTGGCAAAAGCCAAGCGCCCAGGGATTCGAGCTTTGAAAGCAGTATCAGGAATCTCACCTTCTGGCTATCTAAGCACCGGCCAGGTAGCATTCAGGTTAGTACCTCGATTAAACGCTGCCGGTCGATTGGCTGATGCAGGTTGCGGAGTCGAGCTCCTCACGACTTCTGACCCACGACGTGCAGATGTTTTGGCCGGCGACCTCGATGAAGCCAATGCTGCTCGTCAATCCATTGAGAAACAAATTTTAGAAGAGGCAATCAAGCAAGCGCAATCTTATGGACCATCCGCCCGGAGTTTTGTTTTGGCCGCCGAAGGATGGCATCCAGGTGTAATTGGGATTGTTGCCGCCCGAATCGTAGACCGTTTTCGCCGCCCAACTTTTGTGATTGCCCTAGAACAAGAACAAGGGCGTGGCTCGGGAAGAAGCATCGAGAGCTTTCACCTTTTCCAGGCGCTGGAGAAATGCTCTAGTTATCTTATTCGCTATGGCGGGCACCGCCATGCAGCAGGACTTTGTTTGGCTCGCCAGGAAATCACGGCGTTCCGGCAAGCTTTGGAAAGCCATGCGCGTCGGTGCCTTTCGGAAGATGACCTAGTGGCCCAATGTCACATTGATGCATTGGTAGAACTCACCCAAGTCGACTTCCCCCTTTTTTCCGACCTAGAAAAACTTGGACCTTTTGGAGCGGGAAACCCCCAACCCGTTTTAGCATTTCGAGGGATTTGCGCACACCCTCGAATTCTTCCCTCTAAAGCCGGAGGTGCGCCCCATTTGAAATTAACGCTCCCAGGAGCCTCCCATCTGGATGTAATTGGTTTTGGACTAGGCGAAAAGGCAGATAGTACAAGCTCTTTAGCTAATCTGGCATTTCAACTCGGTGTTGAGGAATATAGAGGAATATCACGCCTTTCCTTGAAACTGAAAGACGTACAAGCTGCCTGAACTTATTGAAAGACCTGGTGCTACCCACCTGTCTTTGCACTGCCTTCGTTCTTTATCACCACAAAACGATAATTGTCTAGTTCCGCCTGTCCTGCCGTATAGAGGATTTCCGTAAGCATTCTATAGGGTATGCGCTTATCACCTATAATTGACAATTCGCCACTTAGCTGGACTGCTGAATTGTAACTCGCAATTTTTTTCTGGCGGTCCACTTCGCGGACTAGGGCATCTTTTAACGGAACTATTAGCATTCCGTCTTTCCCACCTTGCTTGAATTCTGGAGGAATTCGATCGTTGTCATATTTAAAAACCAACTTATCCATCACCATCACACTTCCCGAACCCTCCTTACAATCCAAATTTTTTCCCAGAACAGCATGAGAATTACTGCAGCGGGTAACAGTCACCGCCACTGTATCTTTTGGAGCCAAACGGGTAGTACTGATGGGAGGAGCCAATTCTCCAGATGACGCTAAATTGATGGAAGTTGCAGAATAACTTTTCAACAAAAACACCAGGATGATGGTCATCATGTCCATCATCGCTGTTATGTTGAGCTCTTTAATCTCTCCTTCTGCTTCGCGCTCTTTACGACGTTTTCGGCGCAAAAGCTTCTTGAACATCATGCGCTGCTGCTTTTCTTCTCCGACTGCGATTTGCCGGTTGCTGCCTGGCCAGGATTTTTGTTCATCATTCTGAGACATCTGCTTCTCTCCCCAAAAGCATCAGCGCTACATCACGGTAAGCGAAACGTCGAAAAACAGAGCTTCCGGCTTTCCTTCCACCGTTCGCCCATCGTTTTCCCGACAAGCATCCATGGTTTGGACTAATACTTCGTACGGAATTGTCGCATCCGCTCCAAGAATGACCTTGCTTTCATCGGGGAAAGCTCTTTTAATCTCTACCATTTTGGCGGTCAAGGCAGAATAGTTGTATTCACCATTACTAGTTCTGGGAATAGTCGGCTGCCCTTCGGAACTTGCCACCGGCGCAGCTTCCCCAGGGAGGACTCCACCTTCACCAGCAATAAAGAAACCCTTTTCGCTGACCAGCACTGTTAGCAAAAGCTTTACTTTTTTGTCTTCATTTGCTTGCGTGGCCGTCGGCCCGCTCGCATATTTTGGCGCGGAAACATTAAGCACACCAAAAGTAACCAAGCCAGTCATCGACAACAGCATGAACATAATCAAGTTCATCATTATGTCGAGATAAGGAACTATATTCAGCTCGCCCACTCCGGATTCTTCTTCACGTGGGCGTAGCTTTCGTCTAGAGAAATGGAAGGCCATTGCGTGTAGACCTATAAAGCCTTGGATTCAAAATCCATGGGGCTGGTTTCGCCGGCACTCTTTCTTCCCAACAGATTCTCTAACTTCAAAGAACTAAGCTCGACCTCTTCAATCATCCCCTTGGCACGATTAGTCAACAGAAGGTGAGCAACTATACAAATTACTGCGATAGTGAGACCAAAGGCTGTATTATTCATGGCTTCGGAAATACCTTTGGACAGTACCTCGGAACGCTTATCAGCAGAAACTGCTCCCAAAGATTGGAAGGCTCGAATAAGACCAAGGATGGTACCAATAAGCCCTAAAAGAGTCGCGATATTCGCAAGTGACCAGAGGGCTCCGATCCGTTTCTGGATTGCTGGGGTTACCTCCATAATCGATTCTTCAATCGATTTTGCCACCTCTAACTCGCCTCGATTGGCGCGAGTCAACCCCGATCGCACTACTTTTGCCAAAGCCGCTGAAGGAGCTGCACTACATAGTTTGACTGCTCTATCAATGTTGCCAGTCAGCACCAACTTAGTAATCTGTTCCATAAACGGTAGCGCATTTAGATTGTATGTGAATAACAACCTAACCACCCGTTCGACGATAATAGCTACCGAAACCGATAACGCTATTAGGTTAAGATACATAAACGTTCCGCCGGCTTCAAAGAATTCTTTGATTCCATCAAAGAAATTCCCTCTTGCTACTGCCGACGCCAAAACCAAGCCATCTGTAAAGCCATCCAGGATGTTGCTCATCTTCGCCGCACCCTTTCGCGCAAGATAATCGATAAAGTCTTCACTGCTGTTGTCCCCGACCAACTCGGTGAAATTTGCTCTCGACAATCCGAGGCAAAAAACTGTTTGAAATTAAGATCTTCTACCATCGGGTTTGAGAGAGTGTCAAGGGAGGGAACCAAAATCATTTTTCCGTAATTTTTATGCTGCTGATGGCTCAGAAGCCCTTTTATAGCCGCATTCTTTATTTGGGCAAGCAACATACTCACCCTCTTGTTTTGAGTATTTAGCCAGCAAATATAGCGAACCGCAATGTGGACAGGACTCCGCAATCGGACGATCCCAAACTGCAAACTTACATTCCGGATAACGAGTACAGCTATAAAAAGCTTTTCCTCTTTTGCTACGTCGTTCAGCCAATTTACCCTCTTTACAATCAGGGCAAGTAACTCCCGTAGTCATAGGTTTGGAGGTTTTGCATTCCGGATATGCACTACACGCCATAAAGCGACCAAAACGCCCACGTTTAATCACCATGGGTTTGCCGCATTTGGGACAGACTTCTCCTGCTTCTTGCTCCTCGACAATTTCGATTGCGCCTCCTTCCACCTGTTTAAAGTCTTTGGTGTTTTTACAATCTGGATAGCCGCTGCAAGCCAAAAATCTGCCTAGTTTTCCCCACTTGATCACCATATACGCGCCGCACTTATCGCACTTAACGTCAGTTTTTACTTCCTCGCGCTTGACGTCGCGCATATTCTCTGCCGCTTTACTCAGGCTTTCTTTGAACGGACCCCAAAAATCTTGCAGTACCTTTACCCAAAAAAATTTCCCTTCCTCGATTTCGTCTAGCTTTCCTTCCAATGCAGCAGTGAAGGCAACATCCATTTCATTAGGAAAAGCACGTACCAGTTCTTCAGTTACCAACACGCCTAGTTCAGTAGGATGGAACCTATTCTCTTCTTTTTTCACGTATTCTTTGTCCTGGATGGTAGAGAGAATAGAGGCATAAGTGGAAGGACGCCCAATTCCTCGCTCTTCCAGTTCTTTGACTAGAGAAGCTTCAGTAAACCGAGGAGGCGGTTGTGTATAATGCTGTTCAGGCAAGAGCTTGCTTAGCTTTAGCGATTCTCCGCTTTCTAAAGGAGGAATTTCTCGATTTTCCTCACCCCGTTCTTCTTCTGCAGCATCTTTGGATGGTTCTTCTTCAATGTCGCTCTTTTTTTCTCCATATACTGCCAAGAAACCAGGGAATTTAAGCCGACTTCCTGTGGCTCGGAAAAGACAACCTCCAGCAGTTATATCGGCAATAGTTTGGTCGTAAATTGCCGGCAGCATCTGACAAGCCACGAAGCGATCCCATATGAGCTTGTACAACCGAAAGACATCGCGTTCTAGGAAAGGTTTGACTCTGTCCGGTGAATAAGAAAGAGAAGTTGGACGAATAGCTTCGTGGGCATCTTGCGCCGACCCTTTCGATTTGTACACATTGGGAGAACCTGGCAGGTACTCTTTCCCGAAGGTATTCATTATGTGCGCTCGCACATCAGTTACTGCTTCTTGGGAAAGCCGAGTGGAATCAGTTCTCATATAGGTAATCAAACCTACAGATCCCTCGTCCCCTAGCTCTACACCTTCATAAAGCCTTTGGGCCAAGGTCATTGTCTTCTTAGCGGAAAAGTGAAGGCGATTGGCCGCGTCTTGCTGCATTTTGGAAGTGATGTATGGAGGAAGAGCATGACGCCGACGCTCTTTTTTCTCTACTTTTTCTACTACAAATGGGCTCTTTTCCAGCTTACTTACCAACTGGCGAGCAGTTTCTTCTTCCGAAATTTCTGCTTTCTTACCATTAATTTTTACCAGCCGAGCCACAAATTCTGGAGGAAGTTTAGCAGCAAGCCTGGCGTCAATAGTCCAGTATTCTTTAGGGATGAAGGCATTGATTTCTGCCTCGCGCTCCACTACTAGGCGCACCGCCACCGACTGGACTCTTCCAGCAGAAAGACCTCTGCGAATTTTGTTCCAAAGAATGGGGCTAATTTGATAGCCCACTAAGCGATCCAACACCCGCCGGGCTTGCTGAGAATCAAACTTATTTCCGTCTAGTCTCAATGGCCGCTGGATAGCCTCTTGGATGGCTCGTTTAGTGATCTCGTTAAAAAGCACTCGCGATACCTTATCCGAGTCGGAACCGCCAATTTCCTCAGCAATGTGGAAAGCAATGGCTTCTCCCTCGCGATCAGGGTCAGTTGCCAAAAAAATCTTGGTAGCCTTTTTGGCTGCCTGCTTGATTTCTTTAAGCACCTGCCCTTTACCCCTGATCACCTCATAAACAGGGGCAAAGTCTTTCTCGGGGTCTACCCCCATTTTTGATTTAGGCAAGTCTTTCACGTGTCCTACTGAAGCCTTAACAGTGTATTCGTTGCCTAGATATTTCTTGATGGTCTTCGCCTTCGCAGGCGACTCAACCACAACCAGGTAATTGGTCATTTTTCCTCGACCTCTCCAAAAAACGCCTTATCTGCGGATAAATATTTTCCCTAGCCGCTCTTCGCAAAGCCCAATCAACTCTAACTGAACCAGAGCCTGCGTTAGCCCCGCAACACTTAGCGAACACTTTTCCAATAACTGCTCGAATTGAATTGGCTGGCGTCCCAAAGCTTTCCATACTGGACGAAGCTCGCTAGGGACCTCTTCTTCTGGCCTGTCGCTTAGCCTTTCGTTTGATGTTCCGTTTGGCGTGTTATTGGCCTTATTTTGGTTACCATCCGGGCTAGCCGGTCTAGAAACCGGAGTGTTTCCTGTCACTCTCCATCCGAGCGCTTCTTCCAAAGAAGATACTCCGTTGGCCAGTCGAGCTTGCTTGCGTTCCAACATTCCGTTGGTTCCTACAGACAGTTCATCGGTAATATTACCGGGAATTGCAAAAACCGGACGACCTATTTCTTGTGCGTACTGGGCAGTTCCTAGAGACCCTGAATTAGAGCCGGCTCGAGTCACCAACACTGCATCAGAAAGCCCGGCAATCAGTCGATTGCGTATCTGAAAATTTTTTCTTAATGCCATTACTCCTGGCGGAAACTGACTCACTAGAGCACCCCCTTTGGCGATAATCTCCGAAAACAAGTTTTTATTATCCATCGGGTAGGTTACGTCAATACCTGTGCCCAACACTGCAATAGTAGAACCAGAGACATTCAAAGCCGCTCGATGCGCAATTGCATCTACCCCTATTGCCCCACCAGATATAATGGTACATCCCCCACGCGCCAAGTGACCGGCGAAAAAGGAAGTAATCTTTTCTCCATAGATATCCACTCGACGAGCGCCAACAATTGCCACCCTTTTCCCAGCAAAGCAGGAAGTCATGGCCGGCTGTCCTCGTACAAACAACAAGGGAGGGGAACGAGAATCAATAGAATTCAAAGGCCAATCAGCCTGCCCAGCGAAAAGAATCCGGCCTTGTATTTTGTCCATCCGCTCCCAGCACCAATCAGCAAGGCTCCAAGGATTCTGCATTTGACGATACCGCTGACGCGTTGCTTCATCGCGAAAAAAAGGTGTAACTTTTTCGGCGGGGCTATACAGAACTTCACTAATGGAGCCAAAAGCCTTTTTAAGGGCTCCTAAAGTTGCCGCGCCCACTCCTTCCAAGCAATAAAGAGCTAATACTGCTTTTTGCTCTTCGCAAAGCTCGGCGCTACTTTGTTGTTCCTTGGTTGGGTGCACTGTCGTCCTTATTCATTCTCAACCTAGATTTCGCTTCAAGGCTCGTACCCCAGCAAACACTAAGTTTGTTTATGAAGCGTGTATAGACAGCACCCTATGTTGCCGTCAAGCCAGGTCAAGCAACATTGATCTTTGGCTATGCAGTTAACGCATCTGCCTTTGTTTTCTACCGAACTTAAAAATATGAGTTTTGAAAACTTCCTCTTGTGATAATCAAATCGGTGTGAACTAACTAACAGGTTAGTAAGCGTCTTTAGACTGAATTGATTTTTCGAGGTCCCCTTGCGCTTTTTATATCTTCTTCCGATTGGTGTTTTGTTAACTGCTTTGATTACCCCCGAGCTGGCAATCGCTGACCAACCTATGGCCCGCGGCATAGATCCGGTCTCTACTAAGCTGGCGATTGGATTGGACAGTTTTCTGGCATTGGAAGGACCCATTGCCGCGCCATCTGGCTCCTATCAATTACAGGTCAGCATGGACTTTGTGTCTGGTCTGATTGCACTTCAACTAGGAGATGAAAAAGTCGATAACCTAATGCGCAACCGCTTCGACATTCATCTAAGCGGCACATGGGCTATTACTGATAACTGGGAAATTGGGCTAGACGTCCCATTTACTGTTTACCAGCGCCATGGCTTTGCTGAATTGGAAGAACTAACCGGATTGTCTACTAACACCCCTTCTGCGGCTGGTTTAGGCGATATCCGGATTGTGGGTAAGGTACAATTACTTCGACAAAAAAAATGGTTGGTTAACGCGGCCGCCCTACTGGAAGCACGTCTTCCCACTGGAGATGGCCAGAGTTTCTTAGGCGAAAGAGGAGTATTACTTTTTCCTCGCATTGTTGTGGAAAGAGAATTTCGCAAACGAATCCGGGTAGGAGTGGAAGGAGGGTATCGTTATCGCAGCCTTCCTGGGCGATTTAATAACCTATACATCGGAGACGAGTTGGCGGCATCAGTAGCGAGCTCTGTGCGTCTTCCTAGTAATATACTACCCCAGATATTGCCTGAATGGTGGGCATACGGAGAGATCCATATGCTTACTTCTGCGCGATCGCCCTGGAATATTGAATCGGCTTCGCTAAAAACCCCTCTTGAGTTACTACTAGGTATGCGCGCACGGGTATATTCTAATCTTTGGGCTACCCTGGGAGGAGGTACTGGAATCTCTTCTGAATCGCACTTCGGGCGCAACTCCTTTAGGCTTTTCGCTTCACTACAGTATAAAAAAATGTGGCGTGATCGTGACGGAGATGGGATTCCCGATGAAGATGATCAATGCCCCGACGTTCCTGAAGATAAAGACGGCTTTCAGGACGACGACGGATGTCCCGACCCGGATAATGATAAAGATGGGGTTCCTGATGCGCAGGATAAATGTCCTCTTGTCCCAGGACTTGCTTCCAATGAAGGCTGCCCGGATTCGGATAACGATGGCATTCCCGATCATTTGGATAAATGTCCTAAGCAGCCTGGTTTAAAAAAGTACGATGGGTGCCCGGATAGCGATGACGATGGAGTGCCTGATCCTGACGATCAATGTCCTCAGAAGAAAGGGCCTAAGGAGTACGATGGCTGCCCCGATAGCGACGGCGATGAGATTCCTGACAAAGACGATAGCTGTCCCAAAGAACCAGGCCCCGCCAAGAACAAGGGCTGTCCTCTGCAGGAACCTGCAGTAGCATTAGAGCAGGGTCAGCTTGTATTAAAGGACACCATCCATTTCGACACCGATAAGGCTACCATCAAGAAAGCTTCTTTCCCTGTTCTTGATGAACTAGTGCGTATTCTTAATGAGCACCCCGAGATTGAGAAAGTGCTCATTGAAGGACACACTGATAACGTGGGAAGTGATGCCTATAATCTTGATCTCAGTCAAAGAAGAGCTGAGGCGCTGGTGAAATATCTGATTGAAAAAGGCATCGCCAAGTCGCGACTAAGCGCGCAAGGGTTTGGATTCCATCGGCCCATTGCTCCCAATATCACTGCTATGGGGCGCGCGCTAAACCGACGCGTGGAGTTCAGTATCTCAGAATGAATTCTTCCCTCGAGCCGCATATGCGCTACCTGAGCAAGCAGACTTCTTCCACTCAGGTAGTGCTAGCGTCTACTTCTTCATTACGGAAAAGACTCCTACGGTCGGCAGGGATTGCCTTCAAGGCAGTAGATTCACAAGTAAGTGAAGTAACCGTGGGCAATCTCTCTCCTAAAAAAACTGCCAGGGAGTTTGCTTTGCGAAAGGCGGCAGCGGTATCGGAAAGGTTTCCCCATCAGCTAGTTATCGGCTCTGACCAAACTCTGGAATTTGAAGGCGAACTCTTACGTAAGCCCCGTAATCGCCAAGAAGCTGGTGAGCAACTTTCATGTTTGTCAGGCAAGGAACACTGGCTTCATTCAGCCGTTGCGGTAAAGAGAATTGAACCAGCATTTTTAAAGACAGAGGTAGCTTCCGCTCGTCTTTCCCTTTGGCCTCTATCACCTTCAGATATTGAGGCTTACCTCGATACTGAGGAATGGGAGGGGTGCGTAGGAAGCTATCGCATCGAGGGCAACGGAGCGAAGCTTATGCGTTCAATTCGCGGAGACTATTATGCGGTATTGGGACTACCGCTAATTCATCTCTTCCGAATTCTGCGCATAGCGGGATTTTCGTTTTTCACCTAGAAATAACTATCGCGCTCAAATGACTTTCCTTCGTTTAAACACTTTTTTGGGCACTACCAAGCCTCTTGATTCTCAAATATTCTCTAGCGGACGATAGGTATCGTCGTCGCCCCCTAGCACGGAGCAAATCATGAGCCAATGCGCTTTATGCCATCACCAAAATCTCTTCGGACAACTAACCTGCGAAAAATGTGGTTCTTCTTTATCCTCCTGGGGCGCAATGCTAACCAGCGAGCCGGAACCTGCTTTTATCCGACCACTGGTAACCATTCGCGTGGTTGCCGCCGATGGTGGAGAAGAAGACGTTTTTTCTTTGAGAAAAGAAGAGGTAACTGTTGGCTCTAGCGCCGAGCTGCTGCTCATGGATGACCCCTTCGTGGCTCACGTGCAAGCACGCATTTTTTTTAGCAATACCGATGTCGTGGTAGAAGATTTGGCCGGCGGCAATGGCGTGTTCGCTAAATTAAGGAAGCCGAGCGAACTAAAAGCAAGCCAAGAAGTTCGCTGTGGTCGCCAAAGACTGATCTTTGAGCCCCTGCCTCATCTTAATACAAGTACTCCTCGTGCTTGGGGCTCTCCCGATACCGGATACAGAGGTCGCTTGGTGCAAATTCTGGAAACTGGTCTTCAGGGGAATGCTTTCCTTCTACAAGAAGGAGACAATTGGATTGGCCGGGACAATGGGGATATTACTTTTCCTGGGGATGGTTTTGTCTCTGGACGCCATGCGTTACTTCAGTTGGATTCTCACGGAAGAGCTACTATTTCCGATCTGGGGTCCTCTAACGGAACCTTTCTACGTATTGACTCAACCAGCAAACTTGAAGACGGCGACCAGTTGCTAATCGGCCGCCATTTGCTCAAGATGGCCATTATGACCGTGCGTTGACGCAGGTTAATTTTGCCAAAGCAAAAAATTAACCGTAAGACTTCTCTTTCTTTTCCTGCTCTTCTTTGCAGCGAATACAAAGAGTAGTAACTGGCCGTGCTTCCAGCCGCTTTACACTGATTTCCTCTTCGCATCGCTCACAAATACCGAACGAACCATCCTCGATACGAACCAAGGCACGATCGATTTTTCGCAACAAGAATTTTTCTCTATCGCGAAGACGAAAAACCATCGATTGGTTGTATTCCGAAGAGGCCAGGTCGATTTCATCTGGAAGGTCATCAGTATCGAAGTTACTTTCCTCCACGAGAGTTTTTTTCGCGGAGTTAAGTAGTGTTCTCTTGCTCTCTTCCAGCATCTTTTTAAAGCGCTTCAAATCCTTTGGATTCAATCTTTTAACCCCCGGCACTCTTTTGAGCACCTGAGCAACCCGTGTTAAAAAAGGGCGAACTTTGTAAACTGTCGACAAATTCTTGTCAAGAAACTCTCTTCAAACATCCTCTTTTCTTCACCCAAAGCCTCAAACTAATGATACGACACTACAAGGCTCTGCTTGCATGACTTTACGTCTCGGGTTACTTTTCAAGTACAGACACCAGTTAATAATCAGACAGTTCATCATCTCACGTTTCACTAATCCCTCGCCATGGTAGACGAAACCACTAAATTTGACCGGGAGTTTTTGCGCACCACCTTGACCCTTGCTGGCAAGAAAGACGTAAAACATTTGCTTTTCATCAGTGACCATCCCATGTCGGCCAGCGACATGCGCGGCCGACCGCTAAAGAAAAAGCTAATCTATGCTGTTACTTCCGACAAGATCGCCGATGAACTTAGGAGTCAGCGATATAAGGCGGTGGTGATCCCATCATACGACTATGCCCGGGTAGAAAAAGTCAAAGTTGCCCTTATCGCTGCTGCTTCGGAGAATATGGTACGGGAGGGAGACACCGTATTGTGCTTAACCGGACACGGAGAAGCTCGCTCCATTGACACTCTTATTCGCATTGTTTTTGGAGAAGAACTCGAAGACCAAGTAATAGCCATAGACGCCATGAATTTGGGTTCGGAGTTCAATTCTCAAGTTGTCGAAGCTCTAGTTCAATTAGCCATGCAAATCGGACAACAGGGCTACGAGGGCCACTCTATCGGGACCATAATTATTATAGGTGACTCTACTACAGTAATGGAAAAAAGCCGCCAGCTTACTCTCAATCCCTTTCAAGGAATGAGTGAAGCCGAGCGCAATGTCCTCGATCCAAAAATTCGCGAGGCGGTGAAAACGTTTGCGGTACTAGATGGCGCGTTTGTGATTCGGGAAGACGGAGTCGTTCTCACCGCTGGTCGGTACTTGCCAGGAGGCTCTAGCGATAGGATTAAAATTCCTCTAGGCTTGGGCGCTCGGCACACATCAAGCGCGGCAATGACTTTGGAAACCAAAGCCATTGCCATAGTGGTAAGCCAAACCAGCGGCGCGGTACGAGTGTTCAAAGACGGCGAAATTGTTCTTGAGCTTCACCAAAGTGCGCGGCGCGCTCTAGCTTGAAACTGAGACTAGCTTTTCTAAGCCATGGTCTTTTAAAAATTGGCGGATTTTCGCTGCTGGCGCAGCAAATGTCTCGCCAGGCATAGGGATATCAAAAGAGTAAGTTTCCTGAGCCAACGGAATGGAAACTTTTGCCGTGCGATAGCCTTCCACAATTCCTATGAGCCTCCCAGTTTGCAGATGAAAAATTCCTCCTCCCGAAGCCCCGTACCCGATAGCAGCATCAGTTTTAATAAGAATGGGCAGACCGTGTTTTTCCGGGTCATAATCAACCTGGCTCAAAAGCCCGCCAGATACAGAAAGCGCCCGTCCATAGGGTGCAGCAATCACTACCAATTCATCTCCCATGGAAAGGTCTTGATCCTTGGCAAGCTTAGCGGGTGGCAAGCATATGTCTGGCACTGCTAACACTGCCAAATCAATTTTGGGAACCTTTCCCTTGGCAACCACGCGGGCAGGCAATCGACTTGTGCCCCCTTCCAGATTATCTACTAGCACAAAAACACCCGATTGCGGCTGTTTGGAGCCAGAACTAGAGTTAGCCACTACGTGAGCGTTGGTTATTACATAAGTGGTAACTTGGTTAACCTCTTTGTCTACTGCAAACACCACTCCCGAGGCGCTACGTACGGTTTCTCCATTTGAAGCAACAATTACGCGCACGCTTTGTGAAAGCACGGTGCGCACAATTCTGCTTCGCTGAGAAACAGGGTCTACCTCAACAGATTTTTGCGACAACACTAACGAACGTTCTCCCCCTATACAGGCAGTCCACATAAGTGCAGGCAAATACCATAAACACCGGAGCATCGATCCTCCTCCTAAAGGAGGACCATGCCACAATCATCTCTCAACAAGCGAGACTCGAATAGACTGCCACTTATTTGCTAGTTCGGACACCAAGCCAAATCAAGCCAGCCCCCACCGTACACGGCCTTTAGAAAGAAGCGCGCCTGTCTTTGCCAACTCCCCAAGTCGTAACCGCTCCCTATCTTTGATGAAAAGTTGTTTACACCGCTCCGAGCAAAAATAATGTCGTTTTTTTCGATAATCCCAAAAAGGAGTGTTTGGGCCCGGAGTCACCTTCTTTCCACAAATTGGATCAGTCTCCATCCAACTCCCATAAGGCAGCGTCAAAAATAACTCCTGTACTCTGTCAATCTTCTACAAACAGTAAACTGCAAAATTGACACCAACTTCTACAGCCAGCAGATGCCGAGCAATCAGCACGTTATATTTCTCATGCTTCTTTTGGTGGCTATGGTAATGCCTCAATCAGGAAGAACCTTTCTTGCCTTCGAGAATTGAAGTTAGACACCAGCTTGTCTTTTGATGGAAACCTTTGTTCTTGCCTGAGCTCGAAAAAATGAACTATAAGTTTTCAGTTTACAGGATTTTGTGAATGTGCTCTCGCTTTAAGTTGACTACTGAACAACACAAAAAGTAGCTAGTTTTTTGCTTGAGACGTATCGCCTGCGGATGAGCTAGTGACACCGGAACTTGTTCGCGGAGACGACCATGGTCAAGGTTTCCTGGTCCACCCCCGTTGCGGTAATGGGTCTGGACTACATTGTTCAAGAAACTGTGAAAGCATATCTACCTTCGCCCGAAGTATTGCCTTTTTTGTGTTCGTTGCTTCAGAGTTACCGACTATGCCGTGCTAGAACCCTCTGCAAGCTGCTAGACTCTTTTTGAACTAACGGAAATCTAATCATGCTTGATCGTCGTTTAATCGGAAAATGTTTTCCTCCTGCTCTGAACGAAATTGAAAAAGGAGCTATTCGTCGCTTTGCGCAGGCGATCGGAGATACCAACCCTCTGTATCATGATGAAGAGGCAGCTCGATCGGCCGGGTTTCGCGGTCTATTGGCTCCCCCTACTTTTCCTTCGGCGCTTTCAGGAGGAGTCGATTGGAAAGAAGTTTTGGGAATAGGAGAGCGAAGCATTTTAATTGGCGAGCAAAGTTTCGAGCACTACTTACCCATTTGTGCCGGAGACCAGCTTTTCGTGACCACCCGAGTAGTCGATATCTATGAAAAGTCGGGAAGCGGAGGGGTAATGGATTTTGCAGTAGTAGAAGAAGAAGGACTTAATGCACAAAAAGAACTGGTCTACCGGTCTAGACGTACCATTGTGGCTAGACCGCCCCTACGAATTCCTGAGTAATCTTCCCTTCCTTAGTTTTCTTTCAATCTAGTTGGTTTGGCGGGAGGCATCATGGCGGTAACTAAAAAACTGCTTTATTTAGAGAATTTGCGAGTGGGAGACGAGCTACCTAGCCTGGTTAAATCGCCCATCGATCGGGTGCAAATTGCCCAATTTGCGGGTGCATCTAACGATTTTAATCCCATGCACGTAGATGAAGCCCAAGCAAAAGCAGCAGGAATGCCCTCGGTCTTCGCTCATGCCCTGCTTCCGATGGGATTTATGGCTCAGTTTCTTATGGAATGGCTAAAAGGTGGCCGGCTAACAAAAATTGCGGTGCGCTTTGTCAAGCTGGTCTGGCCAGGTGACATATTAGCCTGCAAAGGTCGAGTTCTGGCTAGAAGACGAGATGAACATGGAAACTATTTCGTCGATGTAGACCTCTGGGCAGAAAACCAGAAAGGGGAACTGGTTTTAAAAGGACACGCTACTGGCGAGGTCTTTTACAATTCCGAGGATGAAGCTAGGAAAAAACGGGGGGAAAGCCCACTCATTCATGATGTATCCGAACAAAACGAGCAACCACGAAGCTCCAAGGGTAGATATCCACGACCGAGAATGGCGCTGGTTTCCTCTGAAGAGGAGGAAATTACTTCTGAACGAAAACCCTCTTCGCCAAAAGCAGGCTCCAAACTTAGATGCCGAACGACTAAAAAAGATGCTGAATCGGCATAGCAATCCTGTTCAAGGCGAATCTGATCGAGTGGCGATATTCAAATTGAAAATCTCTACTTGTTTTGCCAAGTCCATGATTTCTACTACCCGACCATGCCTTACGCCCGCATCGGCCTGCAGAATTACGGAGGTATTGGTAGCCCGAGTTTTGGCCTCCTTAAAAGAATCCTTCAACTCTTCATCACTAAGAACTACTCCGCCAACCACTGCTCTACCATCTTCTAGAATGACCACTACCACGTCACTTTGAGTTCGGGCAATATCTTGGGCAGCCCCTTTAGGCAAATCTACTCTTACCCCTGCTTGGCCGCCCGAATCGACCATTGCGGAACTAGTCACCATAAAAATTATAAGTAACACCAAGAAGATATCTGTAAGAGGCGTGATATTGATTTCTGCCACCACTCCATCGGAATAGTCTTCGCTGTTGCCTTCAGGCCGGTTGGTCATTCCCATGCAGGGCTCCTGATTCGTCGTTTGACTTGGCGGACTGAAGTTGCGAGGTGGCCGGCAATCCTAAACCCGCTATTGGGGACTTTTCTTTTACGAGTTCCACAAATTCTTCAGAGATTAGCTTTATTCGTGCGGCGATCTGGCCCAAGCGTGCCTGAAAATAGTTGTATAAAACCACTGCTTCTACCGCGACAAAAATACCCGCGGCGGTAGCAACCAATGCTTCGGAAATCCCGTTGGCTACTACTGCGAATCCGCCGGTGCCTGCGGCAGCCATAGCCGTAAATGCGTTACGAATACCAACTACAGTCCCAAATAAACCCACAAAAGGCGCTATGGTCCCCAAAGTGCCCAGAACCCACAGATGGCTCTTAAGTTTTAGAAGAAGCAAGGCACGTTCGCGCTCCACCGCTGAACCCAAAGATTCTTTAGAACCTTGCGAGTAGCGGGCGAACCCTGCAAGAAAAATATCTCCCACCAGCGCACGACTACGCTCACACGCCGCTCGCGCAGCCAAAAAGTCTCCTCGCAGTACATTCTTAGCCACCTGCTCACCTAACGCATGGGCATCAGATACAACTCTCCACATGATTACCAGGCGCTCAACCGCAATAAACAGTGCCAACAAAGAACACCCAAGAATAACCAGCAGGGTGTATCCACCTCTGCTCAGCTCAGCAAACAAATTTTCACCGGTCATTAAGATTATTGCTCCGATTTAGTTGCTCTACAAACTTGCGATAACGGCGTAGGGTGGTGCTTATTCCTTTTTAGATCAAGAGGGTTGTTAAAAATGTCAATGCGAGCAAATCTTCGATGGATAGGTATTTTTGCCCTCCTTGTTTTTTTGCTGGGATGCCCGCGTCCCCCACTGCGTTTTGGCTTCCAAGGAATGTACACCGACGCCCACGCTCTTCTCCAAGAAGTCGACCGCCAAAGTTCAAAATTATTTTCCGTGAACACGGAAGCTCGGGTACGCCTTAAAACACCTGAGCAATCAGGTACTGCTGACCATTTTATTGCCGCGCAGAAGAATGCATTACTCCATTTTGAAACCCTTAGTTTTTTTGGAAAACCAGTGGCAGTATGGGCAAGCAACGAAGACCAATTTGGCTTGTACTTAGACGAGGAAGGGGTTTTTTACACCGGTCCGGCCACCGCAAAAAACTTCAGTCTGGTTTTTCCTTTAGAAATCGAGCCCTCGGAAATAGTTCGTCTGCTCTTGGGTGATGTTCCGCGCATCCAGTACACCAAGGTAAGTCTTTCGCTAGACGAAGAAGCCCGCGCCTATCTTATTACTCTTACTCAAGGTGAGGTGACCCAACGCTTATGGATCGAGACCGAATTTCTTCGCCCAGTGCGCAGCGAGATTCGCGGAAAGCGAGGATACAACTTGCATTTTAATCGCTACCGCGATTTTCAGAGCATTCGGTTACCCACCACTATTAAGCTCTCGGCAGTGGAAGCAGATGGTCAGCCTGGTGAAACCGAATTGACTGTTCGGTATACCGGTGAAACCGAAGTAAACACTAACCTAGAACGCGAACTTTTTGTGCCCTCTGCGCCTCCAAATGCACGAATTGTGACCCTCGATCGCTGAGCAAAAAATTGATCGGGTTAGCCAAGTTTTTTCAACGAGGCTCGTTAAACTACCAAAAAAAAGCAAAACATCGGTATTCTTTTTCGGGGCGCAGCAAGGTAGTGTGTGCCTCACTTTGGGCTATGCTTCCGCATGAAAACTGTAAGCATGCTCACCGTGGAGGCTTTCATTTGACGGCAACTGAAAAAAAGAAGGCTAATTTGGACCCGCATCGCATTCCCTGTCACGTAGCCATAATCATGGACGGAAACGGGCGCTGGGCACAAACCCGCGGACTAGACCGAGTGGAAGGGCATCGTGAAGGTAGCAATTCGGTGCGTGCAATTACCCGTTCGGCGAGACAATTGGGCATAAAGGCGCTTACTTTGTACGCTTTTTCCAGCGAGAACTGGCAACGCCCTGCGCAGGAAGTAGCGGCTCTAATGGGGCTTTTGCGCGAATACTTAATTTCTGAGCGCGCGGAAATCATGGACAACAACATTCGCCTATCGTCTATTGGAGATATTGGCCGATTACCTGTCTATGTACGCGAACCTTTAGAAAAGCTTAAGACCGATTCCTCGAATAACCAGGGCATGGTGCTTTCGCTGGCTCTTTCTTATGGAGGACGCGAGGAAATTTTACATGCTTGTCGACAGCTCTTGCAGGATGGCGTTGAGCCTGGAAGACTTGATGCCCAGACTTTTGAGTCGCGATTGTTCACTCACCATTTACCACCTTTAGATCTGGTAATCCGTACCAGTGGCGAAAAGCGAATTTCCAATTTTTTGCTTTGGCAAGCAGCCTATGCCGAATTTTTCTTTACTGACACGTTGTGGCCAGATTTTCGTGAGGAAGCTTTGCTGGAGGCTCTTATTGATTTTCAATCACGTCAGCGGCGTTTTGGATTAACCGGGGCCCAGATTTCTGGCCAATCCTCTGGTCGATCTTCCCTGGAGGGCCTCAAGTGACCGATGCCAACCGTAATCTGCTCATACGAGTACTATCAGCAGTCTTACTTCTTCCTGGGGTGCTATTTGTCCTGTGGTCAGGAATATGGCCTACGGCAATTCTTGTTTCGCTTGCCAGTGGTTTGTTGGCATGGGAACTCTATTCCATGGCCTTTCCTAAGCCAGAGGGAGGGCAGTTTTTGGGCATATTAGCCTCGGCAGCTATTCCACTAGCAATTGCTGGCTGGCGAAACGAATGCGCATCTTTTGTTCTGGTTGGTATTCCTGTTTTACTGGTGGCCTTGAGTTTGTACTATTTGGTAGCTGGACCTTTAGAGGAAGCTCCCGCCCGCATCAGCTTGGTGTTTTTTGGGGTCTTCTATTGCGGGCTTCTTCTTGGTTTTTTATGCGGCCTGCGGCAAATGCCTCAGGGGTTCGCCTGGATTCTTCTTGCCCTGGCTATTACTTGGCTTAATGATACCTTTGCATACTTTGCGGGTCGGGCTTTCGGCAAGCACAAGCTTCATTCTCTGGTTTCTCCCAAAAAAACCTGGGAGGGAGCTTTAGGAGGGTTTTTTGGTTCAGTTGTTGGCGCTTTGTTGGTTAAGGCTACTCTTTTTTCTTCGCTGACGATAACTGACTGTTTACTAGTCGCCATTCCCTGTGCCGCGTTAGGTCCGCTAGGAGATCTCACCGAATCGATGTTTAAGAGAAGTTTTGGAAAAAAGGATTCTGGAAAATTTATCCCTGGACATGGGGGGGTTCTCGACCGGGTTGATGCGTTAATTTTTAATGCACCATATCTATTTCTTTATGCCCATCTTGGATTTGGTCGCTTTACTTAGCCTGGGAAAAGCACCTCAAGCAGCACAGGAGCAAAAAAAGTCCAGGTTTGATGCACCTTAGAATTTGAAGGATGAGTCATTTCATATGAACACACTGGAAAAAATTGCTCTCACCGTTGTTCTGCTGGGAACTCTTATATTCGTGCATGAGTTAGGCCACTTTCTCATGGCAAAACTCTTCCGGGTTAAGGTTTTGAAGTTTTCTCTGGGATTTGGTCCAAAGCTCTTAGGATTCACTTGGGGAGAGACTGAATATCGCATTTCCGCCCTGCCTTTGGGAGGATATGTCCGTATGGCTGGTGAAGACCCCAGCGAAGGACTTAATCCTCAAGACAAAGGAAGAAGTTTTTTTGAGCAATCGCCATGGAAACGAGCCCTCATCGGAATCGCTGGGCCGGGAATGAATCTGCTTTTTCCTGCGCTGGTTTTTTTTGTAGCTTTCTATTTCCAACCCACGGAGATTTCTTCCCGAATTGGCCAGGTTTTTCCTGGTCAACCTGCATATTTTGCTGGACTTCAAGCTGGCGATCGAATCACCGAAATTGATTCCACTCCTGTGCGCTATTTTTACGAAGTTCAACGCCTGATTGAGCCGCGACCTGGCCAGCAGATTTCTCTAACCTATGAGCGCCAAGGAGCTTCCAAAACTATCCATCTAGTGCCAGCTAAAGTGGAGAGCCAGACTCCTATCGAAACTGTCACTCGAGGAGTAATTGGAATTTCACCTTCACCTTCTGCTCCGCTGGTGGGAATTGCCTATCCTCAAGACTCACCTGCTGCCCAAGCTGGATTGCAGACTTTCGATCGGATTGTGCGGGTGGGAAAAACTTCGGTATCAACCTACCCCGAGTTACGTGATGCGCTGGCCAAACACCTTGACGCCGTAGAGGTTACAGTTGTACGCGATGTACCCGAACCTGGAATAGAATCGTTGACTACTTACCGGACCCTTAAAACTACTCTTACCCCCAAGATTCAAGAAGGAAAAAGTCATTGGGGAATTGAGCCCACTGACCTCTACGTTTTTTCCGTAGAAGAAGGTTCGCCGGCTTGGAATTCTGGACTACGCCGAGGCGATCGCCTGGTAGAAGTAGCTGGAAAACCGCTTCCCGGATGGCAAACTTTGGAAAATCTGCGTTTGCAACAAAAAGAACGTTCTTTTTCCCTGGTATTTATTCAAAATGGCGTCCGTATTGAGCGAAACATTGTCCAGAAACAAATAACTCGTGTAAATAGGGAACTAGGAAGTCAAAGACAAGAATGGTGGTTTGGGGCGACTCCCGATCAACGCTGGACCAGGTTTGTTGATGCAGAAAAGATCTCTAACGAATCTACTGTTTTTCAAGCATTGAACCGCTCATTACGCATTGTACCGGAAGAGATACAACGAACTGCCATGGTGGTAGGCTACTTTGTTCAAGGCAAGCTAAGCCCCAAGAACCTTGGTGGACCACTAATGATGTATGACGTTGCTTCGCGTGCTGCCAATGTGGGCTGGGACTATTTCTTGCAAATAATGGCATTGATTAGCATCAATTTGGGAATAATGAATCTCTTGCCTATTCCAGTTCTCGACGGTTTTCTTATCCTTTCTTCAGGAATTGAGATTATTCGCAAACGCCCATTGAGTCTTCAAGCACGAGCCATTGCAAACTATATTGGCATTGCAATGCTTCTTTCATTAATGGTTTACGCATTCATTAATGACATCCAAAGAATGCTTCCTTAGGAGTTTGCGCTAGAGTTGATACTTGTTAGTAATGTCGGATAGTCTTTCGGACACTGCATTGAGATTGCTCGCGACTCTCTCTATGCGTTTGGTTCCTTCCAATAATCCCGTATTGGTATCGGATAGATCAGCGATTGCCAGCACCAGCTCACTAATACTTATGGTTTGTTGTTGTGTATTGCCGGCAATAGAGCGAGCGGCATCACAGGTTTCGCGGATAACTGCTGCCAAGCGGGCGATAGAGGACCCACCAGACTTTGCCAGAGTCATTGCAGAATGCGCACACTCGCGACCTTCATTGGTTACTTGGACCGATTGCCTAATACTCACCTCAATCTCGCCAAGGATGGAGCGAACGTCGTTAACGGCTCGCTTGGTCTGTTCCGCCAGCTTTCGCATCTCTCCGGCAACAACTGTAAAGCCACGCGCTCGCTCTCCTGCTTGGGCTGCCTCAAGTGAGGCATTAAGCGATAGCAAGTTGGTATTCTCAGCAAAATCCTTAACTGCGTGCATTATATCTGCAATGCGCAGCGAATGTTCTATTTGTATATCAATCGCCTCCGATATCTCGCCTACCTGTTCTGCTAATATTCGCATGCCCTCCATAGCTTGCTGAATATTATCAAGTCCTTCCTTGGTAACAGTTTCGCTGCGTTCAGAGGTTGATATTACCGAACTGGCCTGCTCGCTTGCCTTTTCGGAATTGAGAGCTATTTGATTGACCGTTAATGATGTTTGAGCAAGAGCTGTCGCTTGCCGGGTAGATATTTTTGATTGTTCATTGGAAGCAGCCACCACATTCTTAGCTTCCTGATCTATTAGGCAAGTAGTTTTTTTTATTTCCAGCAAGGTTGAATGCAACATAAACTGCATGGAGTTGAAGGCTTGGGCCAAATCATCGATTTCATCGCTACCTGTAACAGGCAAGGGTTGCTGGACTAGTTTACCAAGAGCCAGTTCCAAAGTACTGTTACGTAGTCGCAATATTTTGCGCGACAATGAACAGGCTAAAAAAATTGCCAAAATAATGGTCAAACCGATACTGGCCATTGAAATGACCAAAAAAACAAACCTTGCGCTTTTTAACTGCACCTCGTTCCGCAAAAAAAGTTTTTTTGCTTTTTCTTGCTGAATAACCGTAATTTGATT
This sequence comes from Myxococcales bacterium, assembly GCA_050288705.1. GTDB lineage: Bacteria > Myxococcota > Myxococcia > Myxococcales > UBA5297 > JBNKEI01. The sequence goes on along the minus strand of JBNKEI010000141.1, from coordinate 7,674 downwards.
TAGTTGATCGATGAGCACATCAAATCGCGGCTGAGAAAAATACGATAAGTTAGTTTTTGCTTCGGATAATTTATTTTTCCTCACTAGCATAATGGTTTTTTCTACACTATTACGATAAAACATCCAGCTCTTTTTAAATTGCGCAACCAAGTCAGCCTTCACGCTCTTGTTGACTATGCATGACTCGATATGTTCTTCAAAATGAGTTATCTGGTCCTGAATTTTGTCGGCAGCATCATAGGCGGGCCAGACGTCAGTAAATTTAGTCATTTCTATTTCTGCAATTCTAATTTTAAAAGCACGACTTCGATGGTCAGACACTTCAAGAGTATCCACTCGATGTGCAAACAAACCGTTAATAATTGAAATTGTATTTTGATCTTGTTTTACATATAAAATAAACATTATTATAGTGACCGCAACGGTTACACTAAAGCTCGCCAATAACTTGTGCAGATATTTAAATTTATATTTATGCACAGTTTTACCTTGATTTGGGGAATTTAGTTTTAAATTTGCGCCAATGTTCAATCTGTTTCTTTCTTCCAAGTTGTTGGGTTATCGTCTCCCATTTTTCCGCCGTATCTGCCATGGCCTTGGCGGGAGTAATTTGCCCTTTGGCAGCTAACCATAAATTCTGGCTTAATGAGGAAAGATACCGTTCGTTCCCGGGCAAACCGGTACCCTCGGGAATAGCGTTAGCAAATTGTTCCTTGAGAATTCCGACGGCTTGGTGCGAGTAAATTTCTTGAATACGAGGATTACGGGCGTGGTTATAGCGAAAAGGGTCACTTATGCTACTAGAAACGGCAACGCTCTCCGTTGAAATATCGGGATCGGTAATCCACATAGCGAACAAAAAAGCCAGTTCCTGCCTGGGGCTTGCTGCCGCCAATACGATATTATTCCCATAAATAAAAGAATTTCGCTGAATCAGTCGTCCATCAACCACTGCCCCCGGCAGAGGAAGAGATACAAATTTATTTCTTATTGAAGACCTATTGGAGTTAAAAATTTTTGCCCCTGCCATGGTAATAATATACGCGAATGCGTTGCCATTTAAAAAAATTGGGAGAGCGTAATTATAATGATTTCCTTCGCCTGTAATATCCAAGGGAGAAAAGGCCACAGTCTTCACATAGTTTTCAGTAGCTCGTATGCCGACAGGTGAATTGATAAGCGGATGCATATTATCGTCGAATAGATACTGGTTAGGAAACGCTTGGCAAACAAAACGAGGCATCCAGAACATCCAACCAGTTCCAGAATCTCGATGCTCTACAGTCCCATAGAATTCCTTTTCTGGGTTATGAAAAAATTCTATTTGACGCAAATAATCGTCCCAGGTTTTTGGTATTTCTAGCTTAACACCATATTTTTGCAGAAACTTTGCCTTGTTCATAGGGTCATCTAACAAATCTTTGCGTAAATACATAACCGTAACATCGCCATCTGCGGGAAGCGCTACAATCTTATTATCAAATTCGGTTTGCGCCCTAACGCCATAAATTCCATCATTGACGTTTTCATCCAGTTTGGTTTTGTACCTTTTAACTAAAGGCGTAAGATCGGCCACTAGATTTTCGTTAACCAAATCTGGATATTCTCCCTGCCTTGCAAACGTGATATCAAAATCTCGTGAGCTGCGCATAAATTCTAGGACTGGCAAATTCGGCCGCACATGCGCATCAAGAGTAACACCAGTAGCTTGTTCCCACCTTTTCTTAAGTGAGAAATTCTTTCCCCAGAGACTGCTAATATTGCCCTCCTTGGCTACTATGCGTATGGTAGAATCAGGTATTTTTCCAGCAGCTCTTAGTGCTATGGCGCCAGCAATCGCTTTCTCTGCCTGACTACCAGCCATTATTTGCTGCGGAAGCATCATTGCTGCAACTATCACCAGAATTGTGTATTTGCCGAGTCTGCCCATGTCAGATATTTTCCTTGCGCAATTTCAACAACGTTTTTCAAAGTATACCCTGAATACAGTTTGGTGATCGCAAGCCCTGAAGAATGATATTATATGCGGGAGAAATCTTTCGTGTAGGACTAGATTAGATAATGACGACACTGTGCGCATCGCAATAAACTCATGATCAATTTTATGAAGGCAAAATGGCAAATTTAATATGCCCGAACAATAAAGTATTGACAGCTTTCCCTCCAAGTAGAAAATCCAAACTGTATATGAGCTCGAACCTACCTAAGCACCCTGTGAAATTTGGCAAATTTCATCTCCTGCGAAAATTGGCCAGAGGGGGGATGGCTGAAATTTTTTTGGCTAGCTGCCCCGATTACTCCCGTCCAGTAGTCGTCAAAAGAATTCTGCCTCACTTCAATAATGAAACTGAGTTCTTAAAAATGTTTCTTAACGAAGCACGCATTGCTGCGCACCTCCACCATCCCGGAATTGTCAACATTCTTGATCTTGGGCAGTACAATGGACAGTTATATCTGGCCATGGAATACATTGATGGCTACGATTTAGGTAAGCTTACCGACGCAGCAGGAGAACGAATCCCTCCCTTTATTGCTGCCCACATTGCTGCAGATTTGAGTGATGCGCTTTTTTATGCCAACCAAGCTTGTGACCGAAATGGAACTCCTTTAAACGTGATTCATCGCGATGTAAATCCCGGCAATGTAATGATTGATCGCACCGGGACGGTGAAATTGGTTGATTTCGGGGTAGCTAAAGCCGAGGCCCAGCTTGAAAAAACCTGCCCCGGCGTGGTTAAGGGAAAATTTCGCTACATGTCGCCAGAACAACTTCATTTCACTCCTCTTGATGGGCGCAGCGACCTGTTTTCTCTGGGAGTTCTTCTCTACGAAGTTACTACCGGCCAAATACCGTTTGATGGCTCGCAAATTATTGATGTTGCTTTGGCTGTTACAGGCTGGAATCCGCCACCGCCGATTGAAATTATACCGAATTTCCCCCAAAGCATTTCCGATATTATAATGAAAGCTATTCGCAAAGACCGCGATCTAAGATTTTCTAATGGAAAAGAAATGAAGAATGCTTTGGAAAGCGCTATTGCCGCTTCAGGCAAAGTAATCTCCAAAGCGGAAATTGGTGAATTTGTTTGTGAATTAGAAAAGAAATACTATGAGAAACTTAATGCTAATGACAGCAAAATTCCTATGACTCTCCAAAGCTTTAGACCGAAAGAAAACACACCAAAGCCTAAGCCTAAGCCTAAAACTGTTCCTTCACCTTCATCATTCGCACCGTCGCCATTATCTCCTACAGATGAAATGCAGCCAACTAAAAGAATTAGGTTTTTTTCTGAAACTTCTGGCCCCCCAAATTTTACCGATTCTCAGCCACCAAAAAAAGATTTAGCTCTTTCGGCCCCGCCTAGCAAGAATAAGCTACCTCAACATGCGATGGTTATTCTAATCATTGCAGCCATCATTGGATTTTCGTTAATTTGGTGGTATCTCCATTGAAAAATAGGAGCGATTCATCTGAAAGTGAGTGCATGCATGTTTCCAGCAAAAATAGGTTCATCCAGCGGCTATAGCCGCCGAGCGCCTTCTAACTCCCAAGCGACGCCCATTGCGACTCCCTCGAAGAAACCCGCGGTGCCATCTTCTGGCTATAAAGGCAGGGCGCGAGCGACCAGCCGTGTGCCGCCTTCGAGTAACCGAGTCCCGCCTGCAAGTAATCAGGCACCGTTCTCGAGTAATAACCAAGATTCGTCGCACTGGCATGGTTCAATAGAGAAGCCGACCGAGTCTTCGTCATCGCTTCCAACGACTTCCTCCAAGGAATCTCCATACGTGATTGAATGCAGCGGGGATACTTGTAGGTTGGTTTACAAAGGGCCCCAGGGTCAGCCAGAAAACTCTGCTGGAAAGTAGAGGATAGTGCGCATCATGTATTGGTTTGTACTAGTTGAAGAAAGTCAATCTCTTGCAAAATCCTGATTGATTGTCCCTTGGCTATAAGCTCTTCTGCCTTGCGGTGCTTGCTGCTCTTTTCGCGTCCGTGGAGTTTACGTATATCCTGATCGCCAACAACCAGAATGGTGGTTGTTGCTTTTACTCTGTCGGCGACAGTGCATCCGAGAACCTCGCGCGCACGAGCAGCGGCCTCTGTTCGTGGCAACGTTAGCGCCCCAGTGAACACCATTTCTTCTCCGACCAGAACCCCATCAGGATTTACAGTAAGCGCAATCCCAGAACATGGGCAAACCGGCTGCCTTACATGGTGCAGCCAATCAACGACCTCCAGCCCAGTAGTTTTAATGGCTTGTATGAGAACCTCACCGGCCGCCCAGGCATCTTCAATGGCATCGTGCGCCGCATAGGTAATACCCAACTCTCTACAAACGTTGGGAAGTCGGTAACCATTACGTGCCCATTGGCTCCAAGTCCTGCGCACAACGCTGGCGGTATCAAGCCATTGGCAGGAAATAACTGGAAGGCCGTACTTGGTCACCGCTTGGGAAAGGGCGGTGCGATCAAATGATGTATGACTGACTACGACTTGGCCTTGCAAACGCTCCATTACTTGGCAATAAATCTCTTTGAACGCCGGAGCGTTTTTAACCGCCTGCTCGTTAATGCCGTGGATTTTTATGTTAATCCAGTCAAAGTAGTCTTCGGGGTTTACCAGTGTTCCCCAGCGCTCAATGACCTGCTGATCTTCAAAGACAACTATTCCAACCTGGCAGATGCTACTGAGGTCGGCGTTTGCTGTTTCAAAGTCAATGACCACGAATCGGTTCGGCATCGATCGGCACCGCGCTTTTTTTAACAACGTACCAGCAATATTTGTTCGAAGGAAAAGAGACCCAGATACACAGACAGCTTCGTTACATCGTGTCTCGTGGCTTGTTTCCTCCCGCGGTAAATCAACTCACTGCTCAAAAACCCGATCGATCTCCCGGGAATCAATTCCGGTAACGTTTCCCGGTAATGGATGGGGATGGGGCGTGCGACATATAACAAAACCACGCGCGTTGGCCAGCTCGGGATTGTGACGCTCGCGGGCAAGATCAAGCACTTCGCGTATGACGCGTGTATCGGCAGCGCTAGGAATATCCGTCCACTTGCACTCGATGAGCGCTGCTTGTCCGCCTGCCAGCAACATGAAGTCGACTTCCCGGCCCTGCGCATCACGGTAAAACCAGAGCGATTGTCGACTAGCTCGCAGATTGCGCCGCTTACGCAACTCGGCAAACACGGCTGTCTCCCACAATGAACCGAGAAAGGGAGAGGTTGGCAGCAGTTTCTCGGTGATTCCAAGCAAGAAACACAAAAGACCTGTATCCTTGAAATAAAGCTTAGGCGCTTTGACCAATCGCTTACCCCAATTGGAAAACCACGGTTCAAGCAAGACAACTTGATCGGAAGCTTGCAGTACGTTCAGCCATGAGGAAACCGCTTTGGCGCTTACGCCAACATCCGACGCCAGAGATGTCTTATCAAGCAATTGTGCATTACGTGCCGCACAAGCGCGAATGAAACGCTCAAAGTCGCGTAAACTGGCAACGTTCAAAATTTGGCGCACATCTCGTTCGAGATAAGTTGCTAAGTACGAGGAGTAAAATGCGTCCAGGTCGACTTCCCAATTGCGCCAAAGTTCGGGGAAGCCACCCCGTACCATAATTGAGGCTAAGTCACCGATAGTATTAAGAGAACCACCCGCCTGTACCACCTCTTCCCAGCCTAGCGTTTCTAGCTCAATGATGCCCGCGCGGCCTGCCAAGCTTTCGCTGACCGCTTGCATAAGCACAAAACGCTGCGATCCAGTAAGAATAAACTGGCCCATGGCATGACGTTGGGTTTCAACCCTTGCTTTGATATGCCTAAAAATTCCAGGCGCGTACTGAACCTCATCGATGATCACTGGCGGTGGAAACCGGGCTAGAAAATCGGCAGGTGCCCTTTCTGCCAGTTCGGCCAAACTCGGCAAATCGAGCGAAACATATGAGTGTTCAGAGAACAATTCGCGCGCCAAGGTGGTTTTCCCTACCTGACGAGCACCAGTGAGTACTAGTACCGGAAACTGTCGAGAAACCTTGGCAATGGTGTTAGCTGAACTGCGTGGAATCAACATGATTACAAATCTAACCTCTTGGGTATGATTTGCAAACATAGAATCCCTAATTGTTCCAGGTAATGACCACCGCGGATGGCGGCGGTCAACCTCTTACCATCGACTCCGACTGATGGCGAAACTCACTGCGGTTGTTGATCCACGATCAACCCCACTGCCGCCTTACTAAATGCATCAAAATATTCCAAGAAACCAGCTCGGAAGTCTTTAACAGTCAAGGTTAGTGAAAATCATGAGCGGCGAAGGAAATTCTCTCTTGAACTACAATTTCCTCCATACTTTGCGCTTTGACATGAGCCATTTGTCCAGTACGTTCGACTTTACCTTTTACTAATAAAAAAAGCGCTTGGCGCGCAACCTTCCGGCTACTTTCGTACAAGTTAGGGTCTACCACAATATTAGAAAGTCCATATTCGTCTTCTAAAGTTATAAAAAACATTCCTTTGGCAGTTCCCGGGCGTTGACGAACAATGGCCATGCCGGCCACCCAAACTTCTTGCCCAGAATTTTTTTCAGCAACTTGTTGCGAATGAAGGATTTTTCCCCTTCCCCATTCATCCAATCCCGCGCGCAAAACTTGCAAAGGATGTCCAGACACACAAACCCCAGCAGTTTGATAATCATTCCAGATGCGCTCTTTTTCGCTCAACGAAGGTAAAGTTACTTCTTCTTTTCGCGTTTTAGATGGCGTTTTAGGCCCTAAAGGCTCAATCAAAGCCAAAAGATCTTCCCTATCATTAGGCAAGGAATACACCTGCCACAATGCCTCCCGGCAGGAAATCGGTTGTGGAAAAATCGAAACCAATGCATTAGCCGCCGCTAATCGCGCCAAATCAGTTTTGGATAAAGAAGTCCGCTGCCACAGATCATACAAGGAACAAAAAGAGCCCTTTTTGCGTACAGTTTCTACTTCACGAGCGGCTTCTTTTTGCAACCCCCGCACCATTCTTAACCCCAATCGAACACCCCAAGGCTGACTGCAGGGAGCATGAACCGATATACTCGCTAGCGTGCCCATTGGCGAACTCGTCATACTCTCGATATTGGTAGGCGAGCCTGCACATATTGGCTGGCGTTGGGCGCCGTTAGTTTCCAGCGGCTCTAAAGTACAATCATAACTGCTGCGCTGAACGTCAATGGCGAAAGCAGGTACTCCGTGTCGTCTGGCATCTTCCAGTAACGTATGCGGCGCATAAAACCCCATGGGCTGCGAATTCAACAGGCCACAAACGAAAGCCGCGGGATAATGTCTTTTTAGATAAGCCGAAGCATAAGCTAACAAAGCGAATGAAGCCGCATGAGATTCAGGAAAACCATAATGAGCAAATCCTTCGAATTGCTGAAATACTTTCTCCCCTTCTTCTCGCGTCAGTCCCAAACGAGCTAATCCGACAATGAAATGCTCGCGAAGTTGCATTAGCTTTTGGTAAGATCGCTTATGCCCCATAGCGCGACGTAACCCGTCGGCTTCTCCTAAAGTAAATCCTGCCGCGGCAACTGCTAGCCGCATGACCTGTTCTTGAAAAAGGGTGACCCCTAAAGTGCGTTCTAAAACAGGCTGAAAAACCGGGTGTGGATAAGAAACAGGCTCTATTCCCTGCCGG
>JBNKEI010000140.1:0-7159 GCA_050288705.1 Myxococcales bacterium | reverse complement strand
TGCATTACGTCCAAGCCTATCGAGTTTGGTTACAACAAGCACATCTCCAGATTCCATTCGATCAATTAGCTTAATAAATCCTGGTCTCTGTTTTGCGGCCACTGAACCACTAATGCTTTCTTCAACGAGTCGGTGTTTCTCTATAGCGAATCCTGCTGTCTTGATTTCCGTTCGATTTCTCGGATGAGCGCATGGTTGATTCAATGGGCTTGACATTACAGGAGTTAAGCTGAAGCTGAATTGGGAGGTCTAAAATCAGATAATTGCCTGGCAAAACATAGACTTAAGAAGAAATCCTAACAAATCCTGTGGAACTTTTATGTCGTTTGTTTAAACTCACCCTACTTGAAGCGCGAAAGTAATCAATATAAAGCCGGCCGCCTCTTTTCTAAATGACCTCCATCCAAAATGAAAACAATCTAAGATAAGCATGGGATATTCTCCTTTTACGGCCACCCCCGAACCCACGACATATAAAAATACTTATACAGCATTACTAATGCTCAAAAAACGAGTAAGGGAATTACAGAAACGGCCAAAACAACTTGTAAGAACAAACCTGTTGTACGGCAAAACAATTCTCTTTATTTGCATACGACCCATCGAGTACGTTTGCCCCCCGTCGCGAGATTTTGATCATTATTATTGTTTTCTTCAGATAACACTATTGGAATTTTATGTCGTTTGTTTAAACGCGCCCGTAGCTTAGGAGATCGTTTTTTTGATTCCTTACAGGATGCGACGGTCGCAAACGAACGTTCCGTCAGAAAATGCGAGAATGCCGTCCTATAAGAAGTCGTGGTCCAGTTAGCGTTTTCAATCTGTACCAGATAGCCATCTTTGAAATAAAATCCCATAGGCTGCCCTTTAAATTCAAAAGAGGACGGAACCAAGCCGGCTTCACCAAATATCGGCAAAACCGCTTTTGCCAGTCTCAGCCAAACTGCCGGATCCTTTGCCTCGGGAACAAATAAAAACAACGTCTTCGAAACTGCGTGACGAGCAATAATCTCTGAAAGCTCCCATTGTACTCCAACAGTATCCTTCAATAGAATCACAATACTTGCAGCACTATTAACTTTTTCGTCTACAGTCTTTTTCCAACTCGAATCGCCAACATCATTGACATATTCTCGATACGCGAGCCCTCCCTTTGCAAACAGCTTTTTCCCAGGCTTCCCCACGGCAATCAAGGGACAATATCCATCGGATACATCAAAAAGCTCTTCCTCAATCCGTGCCGGAAATGGACGAAAAGAGATGAGCTTGGACAAAATCGAAAGCCGTGGTTTCGGCAAAATCACTTCATCGACATCAAATGGACGCAAATAGAGAACAAACCGCTGATTAGGATTTCTCAATACCTCAGAGACGCTAAGTCCACCAAGATATCTCGAACCTGATTGCATCAGCATTCCGACCTTAAAACCAAGAATCGAAATGCCAAGCCAAACCAGCGTTTGTTGCGCCAAAATCGAAGAGCGAGCAGCACAGCTTGCATATATTTGCTTGCATGAGGCCAACAATAGGTCCTGCTTGCCAACTATGTTTCCTAACGAAGTCAGATACATGAAACAAACAAAAATGACTACAGAACCTAAAAACGCCAATAGGTATGCTGTCGCGATCCTCGGGTTTCGAAATGGCGTTCGGGGAAGATTCATGAGTTTATTGAAATATGTCCATGGCCCCGAAGTTAAACGCAAATTAAGTATCGCCGTAAAGCTCGATTTTTCGGACAAACGCGACACTCTCCACAAAGACATAGAAATATGTGCGGCTATAAAGAACCACAAAACATAATTTATCACAATCAACATGGAAAAAATTGACGCTAAGCTAACAAATTGCAATTGTACCCATACCGCAAGCAGAAATATGACTGAGAAAAACATCATGAATACTGACTGGATCTTTAGTGATTTTTTCCACACATTCGTTATCGAAAAGTAAGGCCAAACCGATAAAACTAATATAGCCGTCACAAACAATATAAGAGTAAACGCCACCACAAAAGCTGTCCCGCCGAATTCGGGGCTCTTCATAGCCGTCTTAAAGGCATAGATCCTGTTCAAGAGGTAGAGATTGTCTTTTCCGGTAAGAGCAGAATACGTCAACTCAGCAATAATCAAAATAAGACCTGAAACAAGACTTAACACCGTGGATTGAATAGTCTTAATGTAATACAAAATACGGTGTAGTTCTAGTTCCGAGGCTGTTTGATCCAATCGGATCAATGAAAAAAAATGATAATCGCTTGCCTGCGCATTTTCAAATGGATTGATTTTATTTTTTTGTCTGAACATTGAGTACGGAACTCTTTGGCTACATAATGTTTATGGAGCGAAGCTCACAAGCACCTTTCTACACGCATCTGCTGGAACGTTGAGCGCGTTCAGCAAAAGCTCGGCTTGACGATACGTAGAACCGTGACTCCCGACAGAGAGTGGTGAGTCGATCAACGCTTTTCGATAGATGTTAGCTGCTCGTTCAAAATTACCCTGTATGAGCTGCGCTTCGGCAATCGTGGCGGATTTCCAATAATTGCCAGGAATCGCTTTGGAGCCAACGAGCAGTTCGACTTTCAGTGCAAGCTTGGCACCGAGTTCGTGTTCACCCAAAAGGACGCTTTTCGCCGCAGCGTTAATACCTGTGTAGTAATCGTTGTCGGAGAGATCAAACGCGAGCCTGTAAAGATCACGCGACTTTTCGAGAAAAACGCGTTGCCCTGTAAGCAAATAGCGATCCATCCAGGTGCGTGCATAGATGCCGAGCATCTCCGGATCTCGATGGTCGAGATTGAACAGCTCGGCCAGCATTTGTTGAGCATTACCAAGAAATTCTTCCGCGGCCTTAAGTTCTCTGCTGCGCTCCGCCTCGCCAAGCGTCGAGTCGTTTGCGCGTAACGCAGCGTGCCTACCTTTGCGAGCGAGAGCTAGTGCTTTCAATTGAACTGGGCGGATGGCTTTTTCGAATGAAAACTGGGCTGTCTTGAGTACATCGAGCGCACGATCAAGTTCGTCAAGCTCGATTAGCGCCTCGGCCACTGCCGAGTAGAGCAGCGGTGAAGCTTGCCAAGCATTATTTTCCGCACAGGCGTCTTGAACCAAGGCCTTGATGTTGCGAATCTCTTTCGCAGCGCGAATACGCGCGAGACTCAATTTGGTCTCTTCGTCGATGGTTTGCGCCGCTTGGAGCACATTGGGAGGAAGCGGTTTTCCGAGTAGGCCATACATTAATTTCAAAAGCTCGCCACCTTGAGGACCGTCCGGATACTCGGAGAAGTCGAGATAGACGTTTTTCCTCACGAATGGCGGGAGCTCCACGTCGGATATCTTGGCAACGACAAAACGAAAGCTCGCCGTCTTGTTTTTGCAAAGCGCCTCCATGCTTTCATACTCGGCCTGACACCAGCTCGAATCCTCGTATCGCGTGGACCAAACAAGTACACCACTCTGACTACTATAGAGCGCGTTGTTTAGACGATGGGCCAACGAGTCGCCTGCAGCTATTTCAAGCTGATCGAGAAAAACCTCAAAGCCGGCTAAGCGTAATGCATCATATAAATGGAGTGCCCAATTGCGGTCTACAGAACGATAACTCAAAAAGACATGCCAGCGCTTCTCTTCCTGGAGTTCGACCGGCTTTGGGGCGAGCTCAAGCCATTGTTGTAACTGGGTTGCTTTTTTGAATCCCTCAACTACATCCATCAAGACCCCCCCATGGTTGGCAGTTGCTTCCCAATGTAAACAGCTATACTGCAAATAACGACAGGAAACAAGCGATTTGCTGAATGAATCAGTGGGGTTATGTTGCTTTCAGTAATCCTCCATTAAAGAATGACAAATGTGCAATTGTATTACATATGCTATAAAATCGTAAATCGTAATAAAAACTAGCGATTGATTTGTTTTAAAATCGTGTTGGTTCCCTAGGATGGCTGATAATTCGCAGATGCCTAGAGGTATCAGAAGATTAATTTTAGGAGCGATAAAAAAATCTAATCAGAATGCGAGCATATGGCCGAAATTCGGCCAAATTTGGCACTTTCAGTCCCCCTTACTTTACATAAGATTGATTATCGGTCTCCAACGTTCCAGTTCCTCAAATCTTTTCGTCACAGAGTCCTTTTCCTTTATCAGTGTTAACGTTCCCCTCAGTTTACTGTAGCATTCTATGCGTCCTGTTGATAAACGAAAGACAATATGAAAAAGAAAATCATTCCATGTGATGCCAAAATACCAATCAAGCTGTCTATTCGTGAACTAGAAATGATTCGCGATAAGACTTTTTGTGATCCTAATTATATTAAATTTGCGATCATTGACGACAAAAACGTTAAAATTAAATTATCGTTTAGCGAGATAGAGGACATGCAAGGATACATTGCGGCTGAAGCTAATCATGCCAATAACAAAAAATTACAGGAAGAGCTTGATCGAATATATGATAATTTGCAGACCTATCTAGATAAATACGATGAAATAAATTAGCATGGTTTCGCAAACAGTAAAAGCATGCGACAGGAATCAAGAAAGAGAAACCAAATCCGACTCTTGGCTGTTTTTAATACCGACCAATAGAGTTCTGTCGCATTAAGACTTTTGCCATACTGGTAGTGAATTTTTATTATTATTGTGCATGTGCAAGTGATGATGTTGAGTATGGCATTAGGAATTGGTATGAACTTGATAATACTAAATATGGAAATGAACGGCAACTGAACTTTAGTCATGCGAATATCGTTTTCCCCTAAGCCAAAGAATTATTTTTTTTGTAAAGATGATAGTAAATTCAGTGTCTGAAAGGTTCGGATTTGTGTTGATTCTTGAATTAAAATAGATTTAACAAAACCACCACACCAGAGGACACCGTACAAAAGGATGTTAGTTAGCATTCTTGATCCAGATCCCCTATGGATAAGCTCCACTTTATCATTACCTACCGACAGGAATTGCTGAACTAAAGGGGAATGAATATCAGCATAGAGCAATTCGACATATCTGCAGTTCATCTCGTCTAACCCAGCCTTGCCAGTGGCTCCCAACTTGCTCAATCGAGATTTTACAGCCTCTGCGCCTAACCAACGTTGGGCAGGCGATACCACTGAGCTAATCGCTGGGGGCAGAAAGCTATTTCTGGCTGTAGTAATTGACCTGTTTTCCAGATTCGTTGTCGGTTGGGCTCTATCTACCAATAATGACCGTTTCCTGACTATGAAGGCCTTAGACATGGCGTTTCAACGCAGGAGCCCCGAAGTAGGACTTCTTCATCATTCCGACCGGGGCAGCACCTACACTTCCGAGGATTACCAAGAAATGCTTCGAACTCAAGGCATCAAATGCAGCATGAGTAGAATCGGAAATTGCCTCGATAACGCTGCAGTTGAGAGCTGGAATAGCACCCTAAAAAGCGAACTAGGTGAGCAATTCGAAAGTGAAAACATCGCGCGAGCAAGGTGTTTGATTATATCGAGGTTTTCTATAACCAAAAACGGCGTCATTCTTCACTTGCATATCTGAACCCTGCTGAATTCGAGCGGCATGCTATAAAAAAAGACGACTTATAATAAGGCGGCGTAATCCTCCCTCTGGAAAGCGGATCAGGGTCATTCTTCGTTTATGTATCGAGCCATGCAACAACGTATCGTCCACGCAACAATTCTGTTGACAACTCGACAATTTCCTCGCTTCAAGCGGCATAAGACATGCGGCAATCAACAATATGTCGAGAAAACGAGCACTTATGTTACCAGTAAGATTTGGTTTAGGTTCTTATAATCCAGAATCTAGCGGATATAGCAGTCGGTGGCACCTAGGGGAATCTTCACAGCCGACCGGTACTTTTCAATCACCACCAGCGAATCCGAGTAGCCAGCAGACTCAGCAATTTGGATCCGCGACAACCGAGCATATTTTCACAATATCGCCCGAGACTAGCGAAGCCGCATCTAGTCAAGCAATCATGGCATTTGGCGGCGAAAGCTTAAAGCGACCAACTGATACTTGGGTAACTCTGGAAGATGCCACCAACAAGAAGCGTGCCCGTAGCGGTTTGGCGCCGATTGATAGAGGGCAACCCAAATTTCGTTATACCTCCGAGCAGCGTCAAGAAATACTGCGCACCTTTACTAACGAGCCAAATAGAAACAACGCGGACATTGCGCGACAAATTGGTATCGGCCAATCATGGTTAGGAAAATTAAGAAAGCAGTTTGACGAAACCGGAAATATTGATCCGGGAGATAAGGCAAAACGCCTTACCTCCGAGCAGCGTCAGGATATACTGCGCATCTTTACTAACGAGCCAAATAGAGACGACGCGGACATTGCACGACAATTTGGTATCGGCGATTCATGGCTAAGAAGATTAAGAAGGCAGTTTCACGAAACCGGAAATATTGATCCGGGAGATAAGACAAAACACCTTGCCTCCGAGCAACGTCAAGAAATACTGCGTATCTTTATTGACGAGCCAAATAGAATCAACGCGGACATTGCACGACAATTTGGTGTCAGCGAATCATGGTTAGGAAAATTAAGAAAGCAGTTTAACGCAACCGGAAATATTGATTCGAAAGATAAGGCAAAACGCCTTACCTCCGAGGAGCGTCAAGAAATACTGAGTATATTTACTAACGAGCCAAATAGAACCAACGTGGACATTGCACGACAATTTGGTGTCAGCTATTCATTGCTAAGAAAATTAAGAAAGCAGTTTCGCGCAACCGGAAATATTGATCCGGCATCCAGCCTTGCCCGAGAACATCTGCCTGCTAACAACCTATATGGTTTGATGGAAAACCGCTTGTTCTCCGACGAACATGAGACGCACGATTCGGAAACTGATCGCGCAATCTTTGCTGAATACGAGGCGGAGCTCTATGGCCCAAACTTAGCTGCTCAACCCTCTAATATTGCCCGAGAACATCTGCCTGCTAACAACCCATATGATTTGATGGAAAAACGCTTGTTCTCCGATGAACATGAGATGCACGATTCGGAAACTGATCTCGCAATCTTTGCTGAATACGAGACGGAGATCTATGGTCCAAACTCAGCTGCTCAACCCTCTAATATTGCCCGAGAACATCTGCCTGCTAACAACCCATATGATTTGATGGAAAAACGCTTGTTCTCCGATGAACATGAGATGCACG
>JBNKEI010000139.1:0-14971 GCA_050288705.1 Myxococcales bacterium | reverse complement strand
CGTGGTCCGCCTGGTGACGTCGACTATGAATATGATAAAACTGTTCAACAATACGAACGTGACGGTTACGATCCTCCCACCTTTAAGGATTTCCAACGGGAGCATGCGGAAAAAGTAAGAAACTACGAACAAGCCCAAAAGACGCTGGAAGCAGCAAACAAACACGCCACTTCCGACCGGGTAGACAGCAATCGTTTCCGTCCCAATCAGCGAGCTAACGCCTACCGCTAGATCTTCGCAGGAGAAAAAATTCCAAACAATATTCTGGGCTTAGGATCCCCACACCCTAAGCCCAGGTTGCTATTTAATTAGCTTTTCAGCACGCTGCATCCTTATCGCGCCATGCAAACCAGGGAATCTTTGGGTTTGAGCGCTGTTTATCCGCAATAAAATTCTTGTCCTTCTCCTGCACTGCCACCTAATATGGCCAGATCGTAGAAGAATTAGTTTGCAACTTGAATTACTTTTGAAAGGTCGGATGAGCATGCATCAGGATATTCGCGCTCTTAACGAAATGGTTCAGCAGGAAAGTGCTTTTATCGACCATTTATTTGCCGAAACTCAAAAGGTCATCGTTGGCCAAAAATACATGCTTGAACGGGTGCTTATCGGCTTGATGTGCGGAGGGCATGTTCTTCTGGAAGGCGTTCCCGGTTTGGCCAAGACCCTGACAATCAAGACTCTAGCCGACACGCTTGATGCGCAGTTTATGCGCATTCAATTTACTCCCGATTTGCTCCCTGCTGATGTTTTGGGAACAACCATCTACAACCAAAAATCCGGGGAATTCGCCGTTCGTCATGGCCCAGTTTTTGCTAATTTAGTACTAGCCGACGAAATCAATCGTGCTCCGGCGAAAGTTCAAAGCGCCCTACTAGAAGCCATGCAAGAAAAACAGGTTACGATTGGCGACACCACTTTTCGCCTGCCCGAGCCCTTTTTGGTAATGGCAACCGAAAATCCCATCGAGCAAGAAGGAACCTATCCGTTGCCCGAAGCCCAAATCGATCGCTTTATGCTTAAGGTTAGAGTCGACTATCCATCTCGTGAAGAAGAGCGTCAAATCATGGACCGTATGGCTCAAAGCCAGAAGCCTCGCGCGCAAAAGGTGCTCTCTCCATCTCACATTCAGCGGGTTCAAAAAGTCGTCGAGCAAGTATATATCGACGATAAAATCAGGGATTACATTGTAGACCTAGTTTTCGCCACTCGCTCCCCCAAAGATGTGGGACTGCGAGACTTAACCGATTATATCGAGTATGGAGCGTCACCACGAGGGAGCATTTATCTGAGTCTTGCTTCGAGAGCGCATGCTTTTTTGCGTCACCGCGGATTCGTTACCCCGGAAGATGTGAAAGCAGTTTTTTTTGATGTTATGCGTCATCGAGTGTCCATAACCTATGAAGCAGAGGCAGAAGAGCTCACCAGTGAAGTTATCTTGCAAAAAATTATTGATCGTATTGAAGTTCCTTAACATGCTTAAGTTAATGAGCCAATTTCAAACTGAATACCGTCGATTATGGTGATTGAGGGGTGAAAAATGGTTCCTAAGGAGCTAATCAAAAAGCTTCGCCGTATAGAAATAACTACTCGGCGAGTAGTAAATGAAACACTCGCGGGCAATTACCATTCTGCCTTCAAAGGTCGCGGGATGACTTTTGACGAAGTCAGGCAATATCAACCCGGAGATGATGTTCGCACTTTGGATTGGAATGTCACCGCGCGTATGAACGATGCCTATGTAAAAGTTTTCACCGAGGAGCGCGAGCTTACCGCCATGCTTTTAGTGGATCTTTCTGCCTCGCAGAATTTCGGTTCGAAAACTAAAACAAAAAGTGAAGTAGCCGCGGAAGTCGCTGCATTGCTGGCTTTTAGCGCCATTACCAATAATGACCGAGTAGGGTTGATTCTATTCACCGATCGCATTGAACATTTTGTACCTCCAAAAAAGGGACGAAAGCATGTGATGCGGATCATTACCGAGATTCTGCGCACCCAGCCGGTAGGCACCGGCACTAGTCTTCATGCTGGTTTGCAACACCTTTTGCACGTAGTACGCCGCCAATGCATGGCATTTTTGATTAGCGATTTTATTGCTGATCGCTACGAAGATTCTTTACGAATTGCTTCTCGACGACATGACTTAGTGCCAATTGTTCTGCGCGATCCCTTAGAAGAAAACCTTCCGCGCTTGGGAATAACCATGGTGGAAGATCCGGAAACAGGTGAACGACTGCGAATTGATTTGAGAAACCCTCGGGTTCAGGACCACTTCTTGCAACTAACCCGCAAACGATGTCAGGAACGCAACCGACTATTTCGAAAGTTATCCCTAGATTTTATTGAGCTTGGCTCAAATGAGGGATATGCAAAATCGCTAGTAACGTTTTTTCATGCCCGCGCTCGGCGCCTTGCAGCCTAATGAAACCTCTTTATTCATTTTCTCCTCAATTAGTCTTCTGGGCCACCGCTTTAGAAATCATGCTGGCAATTTGTACTTGTCAAACCACTCAAGCCCAGACACTAGCCTCTGATTCATCTTCTTCCAAATCGGCCGCTCCATCTTCTGAACTGGCACAGGCTCAGCCTTTTTCGGTAACTGCTCTAGCCAAGCCAGACAAAGTTCGCTTAGGCGAGCCTTTTCAGTACGTTATTGAGATTCGCGACCGACCCGAGGTGGAATACGAGCTTCCTGCCAACCTATCTTTGGGACCTGCTTTCGAAGTATTGGAAGTAAAATCTTCCCCGCAGTCTGAGCAGCCTGACCAGGCTACTTCGACACAAAAAGAAAAAGTTACTCGTTTTTCTATCCAGGCAATGATTTTTGACCTGAAAGAAATAACTATTGCCGATCTGCAGCTAAAAGCAAAACAGGCGGGAAATACTCTGCAATTAACCGTGCATGGCCCCAAGATAACTGGCATAGGCAACCTTCCAGAAAACCAGCCTTCGAAATTGGGCGCCAATTTGCCACCGGTTGATGTATTAGTTTCTCACTACACCGTTATTTGGATTGCTGGCGCAGCTCTACTGCTTCTACTAGGTAGTTGGTTAGGAATTCGCATTTGGAAACGGCGACGCTCGCGCACAGCAAAAGCTCCCTTGGCTGCTCCGGTTTTTGTTCCTCCCCATCAAAAAGCATTGCAAGCACTTCATGCCCTTCAGCAAGAAAACCTCCCCGAGCGAGGACTCGCCAAGGATCATTTCTTTCGAGTTTCCGAAATATTACGCGAATACTTGGGTGCTCACTACGGATTTCTAGCTTTGGACATGACTACCGAAGAACTACTAAGCACCCTTTCGCAAAGACCCGCAGGCGGTTTTCCTTTCGCCCGCTTCGAATCTTTTTGTCGCCAGGGAGATTTGGTGAAATATGCTAAGTTGCCCGCTAGCGTATCTGACTGTGCTTTGGCAATTGAAGAAGCAGTTTTTATTGTGCGTACGGTTAGCGAAGGTAATTCTGCCTCACCCAAATTTTCTGAAGCAGCGCAATTTGATTCGGGAGTGGAGGCAACCAACAAATGAATGGAATGCTTATTTGGCGTGATCATTGGGCGTTCCTTTTTTTGGCAATGGTTCCCATTCTGGTGGTCTTTACGCTTAGGGAACGCCGACGCACTCCGGCTTTGTTTTTTCCTTTAACCGGGGTTTTGCGATTCTGTCCCCAAGGGCTGGCAAAGATTTGGTGGCTGCCATCGGCGCTGCGCATAACCGCGGTGACTCTTGCTATTATGGCGCTTGGTCGTCCACAAATACTGGGAGCCAAAGGAAGAGATTTGTCAGTAGAGGGAATAGACATTGTAGTAGCGTTGGACGTTTCTACTTCCATGAACGCGGTTGATTTCCGCCCCAAAGATCGCATTTCGGTATCGAAGGAAGTACTCGCTCAGTTTATTGAGCAACGCATAAATGATCGTATTGGATTGGTTGTTTTTTCGGGAGAAGCTTACACCCAAGCGCCTCTAACTTTAGATCATCAAGTTCTCATTTCAATTTTAGGCTCAGTGGAAACCGGATTGGTGGAAGACGGTACCGCAATTGGTAATGCGCTGGGAACTGCCATTAATAGAATATGTGAGACGTCATCAAGTGTCGGCGACAATAAAAACTCTCTTCATTGTCAAGGAGGGGCTAAAACAAAAGTAATTATTTTGATTACTGACGGAGACAATAACAAAGGGAATATTTCTCCTGTTCAGGCTACGTCAATTGCCAAAGAATTAGGCATACGCATTTTCCCTATAATGGTTGGAAAAGGCGGGCTAGTTCCTTTTCCTGCCGGGCGCGACTTTTTTGGGCAACCGGTGTTCCAGCAAGTCGAGGTTCCGGTTAACCCTAAGCTTCTTCAAGGCATTGCCAATGACACCGGCGGCTCGTTTTATAATGCAGTAGACCGAGAATCTCTAAAAAATGGGCTTACCGAAGTACTTAACCAGTTGGAAAAGACTAAACTATTGTCCGGCACATTTGACAACTATACTGAAGTTTTTTCCCCATTCCTTCTGACCGCCTTTCTTTTATTGCTGGTGGAAATCGTGCTTAACAACACTAAGCTGAGGAGTTTTCCATGACCGCTCTTCAGTTCTCGTTGCTGGGCTACACTATTAGAATTGCGCAACCAGAGTTTTTGTTAGGGCTGGTGATAGCGCTTGCGGCCGGCATTTTCTCTTGGTGGGCAGCGCTAAATCAGAAACAAACTTGGAAGGCCTATTTTGATCCCACCATTTTTTCTCGGGTAGCCCCAACGGCTTCTCCTTTTCGTCGGGCGATAAAAAATTCTTTTTCCAGTCTTGCGCTAGCTTTTTTTGCAGTGGCTTTGGCTCAACCACAATGCGGAACTCATTCGGAATTGTCCAAAAAATACGGAATTGATTTGGTGATTGCTCTGGATGCCTCTTCCTCAATGCTTGCCAAGGATGTAGCTCCCAATCGGCTGGAAAGAGCCAAAATTGAGCTTTCCAGTCTGATTGATCGCCTTTCGGGCGATAGAGTGGGGATAGTGGTCTTTGCGGGGAGCGCTTTTGTACAGTGCCCGCTTACTACCGACTACGCTGCGGCAAAAATGTTTCTACGAGCAATTGCCCCTTCTAATATGCCGGTGCAAGGCACTGATTTGGCAAGCGCTTTGGATGTTTCAGGTACTCTGCTCACTGCCGCCGAACATGGCGCCAAAGCGAAAATTGTCGTTCTTTTGACTGATGGGGAAGATACCTCTACTGAAGACGTTTCCTCTTCAGCAGAAGAATTAAGCTCCCAAGGTATTAAAGTTTTTCCAGTAGGAATTGGTTCCTCTACCGGAGAGCCCATACCGCTGCTGGACTCAAAAGGTAATTTCTCTGGCTGGAAAAAAGACAAGCAAGGAAACACGGTCATGACTCGACTTGATGAGAAAGGGCTTTCCGAAATAGCCAATGCTACCAAAGGCCGTTACATTCAATCTACATCGGGAAGTATTGGAGTGGATGCGGTCGCTCAAGAGCTCAATAAGTTGGATAAGTCGGAAATTGAAAGCCGTATTACAGTGAAATACGCTGAGCGCTTCCAATACTTCATTATTCCTGGACTGCTGTTACTGTTATGGGGAGCCTTTCTAAAACACTCGCGAGGAAGGGCTTAACATGCAATGGAAATTATTATTTTTCATTACTTGTTTGGCATTAGTAAATGCGCCGTCTACGGTTATGGCGGGAATTTTTAAAGGCAACCATTCGGTAGTGGAAAAAGGCAATCAAGCATTTAATAGTGGCAAATACCAAGACGCTCTAAATGCTTATCAGCAAGCGGAAAAGGAATTACCAGAATCTCCAGAAATAAAGTTTAATATAGGCAATGCATATATGAGTCTCGGCGAACTGGAAAAAGCTAAGAATGCCTATGAGTCAGCCCTTTCCCATGCTGGCAATGAACTAAAAGCTAAAGATTATTACAACCTTGGAAACGCATTTGCTGCGCTACAGCAAAACGAAAACGCGATCTCTGCCTACCGCCAAGCTCTAAAAGCCGATCCTCAACTGGAGCCTGCTCGCCACAATTTGGAAGTAATGCTGCGCAAGCAAAAACAACCTCCTCCTGAAAACCAACCTTCGCCAAACCAGTCTAAAGACCAGCCAGAAGCAGAGAAACCGCCTTCCGATTCATCCTCAAGTTCCGCCCAAGATTCGTCCAACAATGATAATAAGCAACCGAAAGAAGAGAATTCTGCGGAGAATGAATCTTCTTCTGAAAAGAAACCTGACCAGCCAGGCCAGTCAGATCAAAAAGAAACATCACCTGACCAGCCATCACCAGAAGAATCTAATCATAACCAACCTACACCGGAAGACAGTCCTTCCCCTGACAATCCGACCCCTGAAACTAGCGCCAGTGAAAAAGAACCCTCTTCCTCGAATTTATCCTCCGAGCCAATTAGCAGACGAGAGGCTCAACGTTTGCTCGACGCAATCAGACGAAACGAAAAACAGTTTCTCATGCCGCAACACAATCGGAAGGTGACCCCGCGTGTTCCCCCGGAAAAAGATTGGTAAACAGCTTTTACTCCTGTTTTCGCTGGTTCTTTTGACGCCTTGCTTGGCCTTCGGCTCGGAAGTAAGCTTTCATGCTGTCGCCGACCGCCAAGAAATGGGTTTGGAAGATACTCTTCTACTGACCGTTACCCTAACTATGAACATGAGCTCAGGAGATTACCGAGACCTTGTTCTTCCGGAAGCTCCTGATTTCAACTTACTGTCTACTAGCACCTCAAGAAGTACTTCTTTGACCATGCACAATGGTCCGCCTTCTTTTAGCCAAGTAAGAGTTTTTTCTCTAACTCTTTCTCCCCGCAAAACCGGAACGCTGGTTATCCAACCAGGCAGCGTAGTGGTACAGAAAAAAACCTATAAAACCGAACCAATCCGCATAACCGTAAAACCGGGAAAGCTTTCACCATCACGCTCTCCGTCTCGCGCCCCGTCACCTTCGCCTTTCGGATCGCTCGACCCCTTTGCGGACGATTTTGGTCAAGCTTTTGACCCTTTCTTTTCTAGGGAACAGCCCTCTAGCGAAAAAGCCATTTTTCTTAAAAGCCAATTGGATAAAAGACAGGTTTTTCTAGGAGAGCAAACCACCTTCTCTGTTTACCTGTTTTCTCGCGGACCGGTGGTAGACATTAGCAGCCTGCAGTTACCAAAGCTTGACCCATTTTGGTCCGAAGAAATTCCTTCTAGCCGACGTGGCGAGCAACGGGTTGTTGAAGGGGTGACCTACTGGGTGTATCTCTTGAAACGTTTTGCGCTCTTTCCTCTTCAAGCGGGTAAATTGGATATCGATCCTGTAAAAGCTGAGCTCACTACCGGTTTTTTATCCCTCTCCTCCCGAAACCTGAAGCTTGCTTCGCAACCTGTTTCCTTGGAAGTTCTTCCTTTACCCTCCGGAGCTCCTCCAGGTTTTTCGTCTTCCAACGTAGGCAGATGGAAGCTTTCTGCTGAAGCCACGTCTCGATCGAGCCAGGTTGGCCAGCCAATCACTTTGCGAGTCTTCCTGAAAGGGGTTGGCAATCTTCACCATATAGTCGTACCCCCTCTTTCTTCGCTGCCAGGAATACGAGTATATGACCCCACTGTTACCGAAAAGTCATCTCTTTCTAGAGGGTTGTGGGGTGGCAACCGAGTACTAGAATACCTCTTAATGCCCCAAAAATCGGGCTCTTATACAATTCCGCCATTGCAGCTTACCTACTTTAATCCCCAATCTAAAAAGTACGAATCAACTTCTTCTCCATCAATTTCTTTAAGAATATCTGGCTCTGCAAATGACTCATCCAATAATTCATCGGAAAACGCATCCGAAAACCTTTCCAGTAATGCGTCCCCGAGTTCAAAGTCATTTCGCCCTATTCGTTATCAAGTAACTCTTGGGCGACCACCCTCTCCTGTTACCAGTTCTCCTTTTTTTGTTCCTCTATTATTAGCCCCCTGGGCGCTCTGGCTGGGTTGTTGGGGCGTAGGTTATGCTCGCTCGCGATGGAACCGTGATGAGTCAAGCGCAAGAAAACGGCAGGCTGCCAAAAAAGGACGCGCTCGCCTACGAAAAGCTCACCGCCTGCTTAAAGAGGGAAATCCTGATGTTTTTTATGCCGAGGTTAGCAAGGCCCTACAACACTATCTTACCGACAAGTTGGACTCGCCAATAGTGGGCTTGACTAGGGGCGACCTTTCTTCCCTTTTGACAGCTCGTGGAGTTTCCAACGAAATCACCTTGCAAATCAGTAAGTTGCTAGACATTTGCGACGCAGGACGCTTTGCTCCCGGAGGAGATAACGCAGACCGGTGGGAAAGCACCTTCCAAGAAGCGCTGCGCATTATGTCCAACCTGGAAACTATCCGCTGGGAAAAGCTCAAGGGAGAAATAGTATGATTTTCACTAGCCCTTCCTCTGGGACCAGTACAAATCGCCGAGCAAGCCAATGGTCACTCATTGGTGTTTGCCTGTTCTGGTCAATTCTTCCAATCTCCGCCCAGGCCCAGGTAGCATTTCCAAAAGCATCACCGAAAATAGCAGAGGCAGAAGCACAGAAGGCCTTTCAGGCAGCCAATGATAGTTGTCTGACCGAGGCGTATGCGCAATGTATTCAAAAATACCAACAAATTATTTCAGAAGGTTATGTGTCTGCCGATCTGGAATATAATCTGGGAACTGCCTATCTTAATAACCATCAATTAGGATACGCCTTGCTCCATTTGGAACGTGCTCTTTACTTAGACCCTAATGACCGAGATGCACGTGAAAATTGGGAAGCAGCTCAACGGCTGATAAATTCTGCCTCTCCCGAATCAAAACCGATTGAGCTGTCCAAGTCGCTTTTCCATCGAGTTGCTCTTTACACAACTTACAGTCGGTGGGGTTTATCATTTTTAATATGCTGGGTCCTTGCAGGACTTGGTTTTTTCTTTCGCAGCCTAATAGGCCCACCGCAAAAACGGTTTATTCTGCTTCTGATTTCTATTTCCGCTCTGATTGTTGCGGGTGCCTGTGGAGCAGTTATGGCATCACACCTATATGTTCGTTCGTTGAGCAATGCAATTGTTGTAGCTCCAGCTACTCCTGTTCTAGAAGGCCCTCATCAGCACTACAAAACCATACTGAAGATTACCGAAGGACATTCAGTGCGTGTACTTGAACGTGATGGGCAATTTTACAAAGTTCGTCTCAATAATGGATTGGAAGGCTGGATTCCTGCCAAGGACGCGCAAGAGATTGCCCCCTGAGCGATAGAATTTTTGAGTCAGGATTGCTTCTTCATGCTTTTTTATTGAGGCGATTCCATTTAGAATCATGTTCTTGCAAGGATAGGACCCATGGCGGAGAATGCCGTTTTTCGTATTTTACTAGTGGATGACGAGCCAGTGATATGTGAGCTTGTACGGGCGATGTTTTCTAGCAGTACAGCAGAAGTTGATGTAGCCACAAACGGAATGGCTTGCCTCAAAAAAGCACGCGATGAAGCATTTGATCTTATTCTCCTCGATATTGTTTTACCAGGCATTGACGGAATCGCGGTTTGCAGGCTCTTAAAAGCCGATCCCTGTACAGCCAACATGCCTGTTTATATGCTTACTGCAAAAAACAAACAGCGGGATGTAGAAATTGCAAAATTTGCCGGCGCCGATGGTTATATCAATAAACCATTTAAGGGAGCCGAATTGATTGAACTGGTCGATCGACTTATAAAACAGCGGGCTTCCGGGTAGTTATTAAATTAGATAACACGCGATTACATTTTATTTAGTTTTGCGATCTTTAATATAATCTAAGAGACACTGTTTGATGATGCGCCTCATGGACATCCTCACCGCCCTAAAGGACGGGGTTTGCCAAGCATCTGGATCACTTTCGCCCTTATTATGTCAGTAGCACTCATCGCAAGTAGCTGTAATCCTAGTACTCAAGATGAATCGCCCGATGGCAGCGCGAGCGAATCGAAAAGTACTTCTGGTAACGAAGACGTGAACAGTGGCAATGGACGAGACGATGATGGCATCGTAGTAGATAGGCTAATCTCGGCGCTTGCGGCAACGCTTCGGATCAGCTCTTTCCACCCAACTCGATTTGGAACACGCCGGTCAATGACGCGGCAACCAAGCTTAACTCTGAGTCAGACAGTGATTTGATCGGAAATCGTCCGTCGTCACTGAACATTCGAGTGATAACCGAACGAATTCCGATAACTGAACAAATTTGACAGCTGTTTTGGTTCTATTTCATATTACTCTATTGGACACAAAACAAATGTTTCCCATTTGTCAATTTTGGTTCGGTTAGCAATGAGTGGCAGTTTGCCATAATTTTCAGCGCAGACATATTTGCCATTACATGCGGCCAAGGCAAACATACCGTTCCCTAGATCTATGTACTTGAATCTCTCCCAACTTCTTATCTGATCGCGATTCGCTATTAGAGGCTTGGATCCTGCTTCTTCCGCGCATACATATTTACCGTTGCAGCCTTGTAATGCAACCATCTGATTCCCAAGATGGACCATAATGAATGTTTCCCAACCTTGGATCCATTGGCGATTGGCAATAAGCGGTTCTAGACCACCCCTTTCTGCGCATACATAGCTGTGATTGCACGCTTGCATACCAATTTTTTGCGATAATATTTCTCTATTATGCGAATTGATTGTCATATTGCAGCAATGTTTTCTAAGGAGCAATCGGTCCTGATTGTATTGATACACAAAAGACTGGTCCTTACGGGCGGCATAGGCATCATAGAGAGCTTGTTGACACTGCTCCATTGTTTTACCTTCGGTCATGGCTTCTACGTATGACCATATGCAATCCTTAAACGACTGACTTTTCATCGCATATACAGGTTCAGTATATCCCAACCAGGAAAAACAACCTCTTGCAATAGCTGTTTCCCCTAACCCGTTATTAGCATTAGTAGAGCAGGCCAGAGTATAAACATGAAGCATCTTTGTTAGTTGTTCAGCATTTGACAAGTTGATCACGGCCGCTATATCACTATTCTTTTCACCATAGAATTTACTGACACTTCCGTGATCCAAAGCGATTACAGCTTTTTTTGTTTTCTTGTCTTCAAATTTAAGCCATTGATCAACTTTCTCCGGACTCGCGTCAGCATCACTTAAATCGACTACCGAATGACCTTTTGCTTCAAGAAAGGCTTTCATCCCTTCGCCGATCCAATTTGTATATTCAGTGGCCCTATCACACTTATTTCTGATAATTAGAAAATCGGTCATAGCTAAATTCCCCCTATCCATTTTTCTACTTCACCAACAACTCGATTTATTTCGTTATCAGCTATAGCAATGCCTTTGTCCCGTTCATCTATTAACTGCTCAAGGACTTCTCGCATGGTGAATTCTTTTTGAGTTGTTAAGTTAATGTGCTTAGTATCAGCGTCTTGAGGATGAGTAGTCACCCACTGTTCAAGTTTTTTGATTAATTCAATCTTATCCATAGCAGTCTCCTTTCAAGGTGCAAAGTTTGCCCATAAAAGACTGTTCCCCCATCGATTGGCATTAAGCTAAAATGTTAATATTCTAACGCTTTAGCAGCCTTTGTTTTTTATACATGCGGAACCCCCCGATGTGAAAGCAGCGCCTTGTGGCCAACCTGAACACAAAACATGACTAGCATGTTTTTGTAAGGCATGTCTATACCCATGCTTCATTTTTTTTAATTAACCAACCAGATCTGATTTCGGATTGATTTATGCGGGTCAGCTCTTCTTATATGCCTCGAATAACCTAAGTCAGACTAAAGGAACCGCTCTAAAATAAACGAGTCCAATTGTCGATTTACCGATTGTATAATTCCAATCACCATGATTATTGTCATATTCTATAAATCTGTATTCCAGTTTTGTAGTCCCGCTCATCCAATTCAGCGCGGACACCAAGTCCTTTTGTTGTCGTTGTATTTCCGATGAGGCTAACCATCACTTCTCGAGAAACGAGTGCGCGACCACGCCAATTGTGAGTTATGTGACAAAAATATCAGTAAAGAAACTAGCTTCCAAGCGAATTTCCTAAGACAATGGACATCATCACCAACAGCTTGCCTGGCATCAGTGCACCTTTTTTTAGGCGAAGATCCGTTACAATTTGACATGCTTTTGACGCTGACTTAACATTTGAGTACTACTTAATTGCACGCTAGCCGGGTATGCAAATTAATTGGCTTACAAAATTAATTTTTCTGGTTACATATCTGACTCCTAAGAGCCACCGGGTCAAGTTACGGTTTATAACGAAGGATAGTACCATTTTTACCTACAGCCCAAACGTCGTTTGGCCCGCTTCCCCAGATCCCCATAAGCCATTGATTTGTTCCGCTTTCGACCCGAGACCACGCAGTGCCGTTCCAGTGTATGATGACTCCATTATTCCCAACAGCCCAAATATCGTTAGGCCCGCTTCCCCAAACTCCATTAAGCCATTGACCTGTTCCGCTTTCGACACTGGACCACGCAGTGCCGTTCCAATGTACAATGGCTCCATCACCTCCAACAGCCCAAACATCGTCACGCCTACTTCCCCAGATCCCATCGAGTAATTTAGATGTTCCGCTTACGAAGCCAGACCACGCAGTGCCATTCCAGTGTAGGATAGCTTCACCAACAGCCCAAACATCGTCACGCCCGCTTCCCCAAACTCCAGAAAGCCAATATTTTTCGATTAGTTTACTAGACCACGCAAAGCCATTCCAATGTACGATGACTCCATTATTCCCAACAATCCAAATATCGTCCACACTATTTCCCCAGACTCCGATCAGCCGCTCGCTTGTTACACTTGCTTGATTATAAAACCGGCCACCATTACTTTTTTCGACTTTTCCATTATCGCCAACAACCCAAACGTCATTCGGGCCAGTTCCCCAAATGCCATAAATTCCATTGTTTTTTATTTCGCTTTTTATTTCAGACCAAGAAATTCCATTCCAGTGCGCAATTATTCCACCGCTTCCATCTACAACCGACCTGTAACCAACAGTCCAAATATTGTTTGGTCCACTCCCCCATATGCCACGAAATTCATCCATTGTCTCTTTAGACTCGCCAGTCCAACCAATGCCGTTCCAGTGTACGATGGTTCCATCACGTCCAATAGCCCAAATATCGTCAGGTCCACTTCCCCAGATTCCATAAAAATATTTCCTTGTTGACCAGCCTTCTACATAATCCCATTTAGCACCGGTCCAGCGAAGAATTCCTCCAAAATTACCGACCGCCCATATATTGTTAGGTCCACTTCCCCAAATTCTTTCGATCATCGTATGACTCTCTGCCTGGGACCACTCAACTCCATTCCAGTGGTAGATTCCATCATTACCAACCGCCCAGATATTGTTGGGTTCGCTTCCCCACATTCCGTTGAATCGATAATTAGTTGCGCCATCTGACCACTCAGTCCCATTCCAGCGTATTAAGCCTCCATGAAACCTGATGGCCCAGATATCATTGGGTCCACTTCCCCAAACTCTTATAAGATCCTGGTCTATTCCACTTTCCACGCCAGACCATTCACTGCCATTCCAGTGAATGATTTCTCCTCCATCGCCGACAGCCCAAACATCGTTTGGTCCGCTTCCCCAGATTCCTCTTAGAGAATGTTCTATTTCATTTTTAAGGCGAGACCATTCAGCTCCATTCCAGTGAACAATGACTCCAACGTAGTTATTGACGTTATTTGTTTCACCCCCAACAGCCCAAACATCGTTTGGTCCACTTCCCCAGATTCCGACTAAACTCACTCTTCCGATGGTATCGCCAGCCCATTCAGTTCCATTCCAATGCAGTATAGTACCAGCACGACCAACTGCCCAAACGTCGTTTGGCCCGCTTCCCCAAATATCTAAGAGAGAATTTCCCTGAAGCCGAGGATTTTCCCAGCACCAGTGGTCTTTGCTACACATTTGATTAACACTAGGCTGGAAGTTCTTCCCGATAACGTTAACTTTATCGACCGTTACTAAAACGTTTTGAGGAGTGAATGAATATCCAAAAGCATACGGCGTAATGATATAGCTTCCTTTATCAACATTACTGAATAAATAGGAACCAGATTCGTCAGAAACAGTCTTTATGGTATTATTATTGCCGCTTAAGGTAATGGTAATTCCGGACTTTGCATTGCCAGTGATAGCTCCCGAAATGGAGTAACTTGGAACACTTTCGCTTCCATTCTCCGCACACATATTATTCACACATTTACGTCCTGGGCATTGTGAATCATCTGTACACCTTGCATAAATACAGAGATTGGTATAGCAATAACTTTCCCCGCCACAATCAACATTGGATTCGCAAGCAAAGGGGTCTTTCGCTTTACATCCAGTCATTCCTAGAATGACCAGAAGACTGATTGCCAAAAATGCGGAGAAAAGCCACCATATTTCGTAGTCATAGGCTTTCATAATCATAGCCTTTCTTATCTTTATTTTGGCTTTTTGGCTTTAACGATTCCTGGTCCAACCTTATTGCTATCATGCCCCATTATGGCGTAGATTCATGGGGAAAACTACTTTCCGTTAGCTTGGTTGCCGGTATAGTTAAACAATGCACCAGCCCTCCGGTCGCCACACAGACGTTGCCGTCGGCAGTTACGGTGGCATTACTAGTTATTGGCGCGGGGAGTTGTACTTTCCATTGTTCTTTTCCGTCGGCATCAAGCATATAGAGGTTATTTCGCGCTCGTAATAGTAGCTTGTTGTCGAGGGTGCCGGTTGCCAAGCTGGTACTGCTGACGTCGCCGCCATAAATGCCGAATATCATAAATGATTTTTCTTCACAAGAATATGGCATGCCCTGTGTTCGCTACTCCTTCATTAGCCTTCATGTGCAAGAAGTAGCCTTGGGCGAATCTTCCTTGTCGGTCATCGAGAAAACTTTTCTGCTCCGCGCTGTTCCATACTTTTACCCACCGAATTAGGGCATGTCCCTATATCCGACATCGCCG
>JBNKEI010000138.1:0-15789 GCA_050288705.1 Myxococcales bacterium | reverse complement strand
TCGTGCCTCCGGACGCTCGTGCCGAGCTGATTTCTGCAAAACTGGAAGGACATCCCGGACTTTTCGAGGCCCTGCTGAATGGCCACGCCGAAACCGTCAAGGCATTTGGCGAATTGCTCATTCTTGTACCTCCGGAAGCTCGTGCCGAGCTGATTGCTGCAAAAAATGCGGAAGGACTTCCCGGACTTCTCATGGCTCTGCATAATGGGCATGCCGAAGCCGTCAAGGCGTTTGGCGAGATGCTCATTCTCGCGCCTCCGGACGCTCGTGCCGAGCTAATTGCTGCAAAACTGGAAGGACATCCCGGACTTTTCGAGGCTCTGCTGAATGGCCACGCCGAGGCTGTCAAGGCGTTTGGCGAGTTGCTCATTCTCGTGCCTCCGGACGCTCGTGCCGAGCTAATTGCTGCAGAAAATGCGAAAGGACTTCCTGGACTTCTCCTGGCTCTTCAGAATGGCCACGCCGAAGCTGTCAAGGCATTTGGCGAATTGCTCAAGCTCGTACCACCAGAAAGACGCGCTGAACTGATCGCAGCAGAAGAGGCTGACGGATACCTTTATCCTAAATTTTTCGCTGCTAGGCAAAATGGAACTGCTGGTGCCGTCAAGGCGTTTGACGAGCTTATCGAGCTCGTGCACGCCAGAAGACAAATGAGTTAGAAAGAACAACTTTTTACCGTTATGTCTATTTGTGCCTCTATTTCGCAAAAACCGATTGCAACAACGAATCTTCATATAAAAACTTTTTGGCTTGTTCCCGATGGTGCTTCTCATGAATATACGTGTGACGATTAGGTTTAATGGAAGGCGCCAAATCAATGGCTTTTTCGTAATCGACAGCTTTCAATCCTAGCGTCTTAACATGCTCAAAAAAGCCAGTGTCGGTCAGAAACTGTTTTACCCGGCGGTGACGGTGCGACTGTACGTGACTCATAATATAGGCTGCTAGCCCAACCTGAATTCCATGCAGTTGAGGTTTTTCCAATAGTTTATCTAGCGCATGAGAAACTAAATGCTCACTGCCACTGGCGGGCGCACTGCTACTGGCCATTTCCATAGCAATACCGCTCATGGTCAGCGAGTCCACTAGCTCTTTAATAAAAAAGTCATTATGAATACCAGGAAACGGCATGCGCGCAATGCTATTAACCGATTTCTTGGCAATCATTACCGAAAAATCATTTACCTTTGCCATATTCTGAGATTCTTCGTACTGCCAATCATAGACTGCGGTAATTTTAGAGATAATGTCCCCAATTCCCGAGTAAATAAATTTGGTAGGAGAATTTCTCACCACCCCAATATCAACTACCACTCCAAACGGCATACGAGCATGTACTGAGGCCCTTCGTCCCTGAATTATCAAAGAGCAACCAGAGCTAGCAAAACCATCATGGGCAGTAGAAGTTGGCACTCCCACAAACGGAAGGCTGTTCAAAAAAGCAATGTACTTTGCGCAATCCAGTACTCGACCGCCCCCTATTCCCACCACCGCCTCTACTGGTGATGGCAAAGTAAAAGCCTTGGCCATTATCCCTTCAATTGAATTGTCATCGAAATCATAGTCTCCCAAAAGCTGCAACCGTTGCCCCTGAGAACGAATTGAATCCTTAACAATATTACCAAATAAATTGCGTATATCCTTCCCAAAAAAAATAACTATTTTAGAAATGCCAGCCTTTCTCAAATAGCTTCCTAAATTCTGCATACAATTGTTTTCTACTTCCAGAATAACCGGAATAGAAACTCGATGCACTTTGGCTCTCATAACTTCCATCCCCTTTGAGCAGCCCAAAGCTCAATATCCCCGTAGTCGTGATAAGGAACAAAAGGCAAGCCTTCATTTTCCATTAACTCTGACAACTCACCTTTAGCAAAAACTACATCAGCATTTCTTGCTGCTCCCAAATCAGGTTCGCTGTCTCCCGCGAAATAAACCCGCGTATATCTTTTTTTCACGTCTTGCAATACCTTGCCTTTATCAATGCCAAAGACCTCGGAATAAAAAGGGCTATTCACGTCGGGCGTAATATGAATACCTCCGTCTTTATAAGCCCCTTCCATGGATATTATTTGAACGTCGCTTATTTTCAAATGTTCAAACAAAATTTTAATATAATAAGAAGTTCCCGCGCTCACTACAAAAAAGTCCCCGCCTTGCCCCTGAATTTTTCTTACCAAATCTATTGATTTTTTATCAAACGGAATCGCTAGAATTTCTTCCCGAATCTCGTTTTCAGTTTTTTTTAATGACGAAAAAATAAGATTGAGAAATTCGACATTTATCTTTCTGGTTCTTTTCCAGTCTGCGTACAAATCTTTTCCCGCCTGGCCTAAGTATTTATCAATTACAATATGATAAAAATCTTTGTGAGTAAGGGTGTTATCAAAATCGGAAACAAATGCGAATGGCTTCATAATTCCATCTCTCCTGTACCAATCAGGCTTCGACCGTAAAACAAGATTCCACTAAAAGCAACCTACATGCTTCCAATTTCTACCCGAAGGCATGACTCCCAGGAGCACCGAGCGATCGGGCACAAAAACGGACCATTTTTTTTTGAATAGACAACCAAGACATGATAGGAGTTGAAGTCTTTTACAATGAATGCACCTCGACGCCTATTAGTTTTCACCGGAAACGGAAAAGGAAAAACCACTGCCGCTTTGGGTATGGCTATGCGCTCACTTGGACATGGCCAACGAGTTCACATCTTTCAGTTCTTGAAAAACGACTCCACTACCGGAGAGATTGCTCTTTTCTCTGAAATGACTGGCGCAGAAATTGTTCAGGTGGGGCTCGGTTTCGTACCCCCTGCCAGTCACCCTTCTTATCATCGCCATAAAGAAGCAGCCGAAAGAGGCCTACTGCAGGCAACCCTCGCACTTAAAAGTCCACAACTGCAATTAGTCATTTTAGATGAAATTTGTGGGGTAATTTCTTTAGGTCTTCTGCAAGTAGAAAAAGTAATCACCGCCATCAAACAATCTCATCCACAGCTCTGTTTGGTTCTAACCGGACGAAATGCCCCTTCTCAGTTAATAGAAATGGCCGACACTGTTACCGAAATGACTTGTATTAAGCACGCAATAGAGCAAAAACGTGCTGCGGAAAAAGGGGTTGAATGGTAACCAAAGCAGATGATTTGCGGAATTGGAAAAAACTAAACTCAATTAGGAAGGCTGGTTGAATGGATATTAAACCTTTTGGCACTCTCGGTTCTCAAAGCAAAACCATTGACCATCTGATGAGACTTTCGGCCCGTCCCTTGGGCAGAAGCTAGGCTATGACGCGGCGAGCCAGATGGTAACGCTGCCAAAACAAATTCATCGACATCATGATAACATCTGATAACGACATGGATACTACATCGAACGAGCTATCTTAAAATGAATCCAATACATAATAAACATAATTATAGTAAAAATATAGGACTTCCTAAGAAGCGCGAAATTCGACAAGAATTGATTGGACAAAAAAATTCGCCTGGAACACAGAGCCAAGCGAACAGACATTACTCGCTAGGTTCAGGCAAGGCGCAAATAAGCCCATCATCCTCGCTACGGACCAATTTGTTTGATGATAGCATGCTTAAGCAAGCCGTCCGCGGAGCGATCAAGTGGGGCAAGGCAATGAATACACGCGCCTATGGAGCTGGCTCCAGACTCAGCGAGCAACTCGGAACACAGAGCCAAGCGAACAGACATTACTCGCCAGGTTCAGGCAAAGCGCAGAGAAACCCATCATCTCCGCTACGGACCAATTTGGTTGATGATAGCTTGCTTAAGCAAGCAGTCCGCGGAGCGATCAAGTGGGGCAAAGCAATGGATACACGCGCCTATGGAATTGGCTCCAGACTCAGCGAGCAACAACGAGAGATTGCACGCCAGATGGGCGTCAGAGATTTGGATCGCGTACGGGTGGTAATCGGCGACATACCCAAGCCCACAAATCTAGCAGTGGTAATCGCAATGCAACAGTTCGGCATGATGGACCAAAACGGGATGCGCCTTAACGGGCTTACCTTTGGCCACAGCATCTATATCAAGTCTGGACTCAATATTCCTTTTGCCGTTGCGCTCTCGCACGAACTACGTCACGTGAAACAAAACGAAGACTTGGGATCGATGGAAGCATTTCTGACGGCATACATCAATGAAATCAATAGTTGCGGATACGAAGGATGCAGTTTTGAGCAGGATGCATTTCAGCATCAATTGTCTGGTTAGCCTGTGGTTCACAGCGACCCAATGGACGCGCCGCAGGCCCCACCAAAGCGAGCTTGGTGGGGCGGAGAAGGCGCGCCGTTTTTAACGGATCTTCTCTTGGAAGCAAAACGATTGCTTCTTCCCGAAGCAGAATCTATTCGCAAATTAATATTGCCAACCAGCTCTTATTTTCCATATCGGAAATCGGAGCCTTTGGCTCCTCGCTCTATCCTTCCCCGCCCTAAAGGACGGGGTTTGCCAAGCATCTGGATCAATTCTTTTCATCAACAATCAGCACCTGGGGAAGCAGTTTTTCCCCGGAGTGATGTGCGGCATAATAAGCCCTCACTTTTTCAATAAACTTCTGCAAACTTTTTCTAACCCATTCTCTCTGCCAGCTATTGCCTTCTTTGGCTGGGCAATGGTTTTCGGCCAACGACTCCAAAAGCCGGGAAAGCTTTATTCCTTCCGGCGAATCCGTTTCTAAAGCGACGGTAGTAAACTGAGAGCTTTTTGACAGAGGAAAAGGAACAAAATCAAATTTTTCCCCTACTGCAACTCGCGCCAAAGCAGTTAAAAATAGTTTAGAAAAAGTAATTTCTCCGCTATTTAAACTTCCTTCGCTAGCAATAATAACCTCGGCAAAGCGCTCCGATGAAAACCCCCAAAATTCCATTGCCGCGGCAATTTTTTCCGCATTCTCTAAAGCTGCTTCCACCCGAGCTAAATCTTCGAGCTGCCGAAATGGCCTTTTTTTATCCAGCGCGTCTTCATGATCTAGAACTTCTGGAAATAATGGCTTTTTCCTGCGTAAAGCCGCCATTACTTCCGCCAGAGGAGAATCAAGTAAAGTAGCTGCCGAAGTTTTATGTAAAGAAATTTTTCCCGTGCGCATTAAACGATCAGCGCGAAACTTCATTTTTAATCCAAGGCTTACCCCAATTTGAAATAACCGCTTTATAGCGCAAGTATATAATAATTGAGCTCCGTGCAATACGTCTCGACCGGAAACATGCTCCAAACCTAAAGAAAGCGTATCGCGAGCTGAAGACACTGCTCTGCGCACCTGCGCTGAATCCCCGGAATCAATTGATTCTGCTACCATAACCGCATTGAGTAATAATAGCATTTGCTGCTCTACAATTAATCGCTTGGAAAAAGAAATCGTTTGCCACACTTGGTCTAAAAAAAGATTTCCCGGTTCCCATCGGGAAAGAAAACGGCCTTTCGGAACCCATGGTTCGCTTTCCAAAACCACCAGCTCTTTATTAGGATCAATATACGAGTAATAAGAAAGCGCTTCCGAAAGCGCAGGAAATCCCAAATCCTCCATACGCGCCGATCGCCAGCGAAAAGCAGTTTCTTCTAGCTCTGAAGGAACCTCCCAGCGTATAGCCTCTAATAACCGTGCTGCTTTGAACGGATCCTCAGCATATAATTCGTCTAGCAATCTCTTAATCCCTAGGTAGTCGGCTCCTTCTACCGTTATATCCAGCACATACTTTCCCTCAGGAGAACGAAAAGCGGTTCCCTCAATATAGGGATCTTGACCCTCAGCCACCTCGTGAACAATAACCGTGCTGCGCAATGCTAATTTCAAGACTTCAATATCTAAATGGCGCAGCTTTCCACGAAAACGCTCTTCCTTTTCATCAGTACCTGCCGCTCGAATCCACGACAAGAGAACCGAAGGCAAAAAGCTATCGCGCTTCCAAGCATCTAAATCCACGAAAGCGCGAAACTGATCGGGACTGGCCAGTCGCACTAATTCCAAGGCGTCCGACAACCCTACTTCCTTAATGGTGAGATAAAGGTCTTCCGCGTGCAACAAAGGAACCAGCACGGCGCCATGTTCGCTAGCAATTAACTTATCGAATCGCTCCTTGGCTGACTTTAGCGCCAAACTATGGGTAAGCTCGGTAAATGCTACGGCCACTTTTTTTCTATATTCTAACTTGCGATCGGTTTTTACTGTCTTGTCCATCTTTCTTCTTTCCCGGGAAATTACACTCTAAATAATTATAAGCTTCCCATGGCCGGTTGCTTCATCTTTTGCTGGCAGTACAAACAATGCTAAAACCGCTAGTAAATACTTCGGTAAACAGCTATACTACAGATTTTTTGTTCCATGCCTTCTTCTACGTTGGAATCGTACGATTTCATTCGGTTTGCTCAGACTTACACCCAGCGATTAGCGCTTGCCTGTTCTGAACTAGCGCAAAAACCAGGGCTTGTCTCGGAAAAGAGCTGGATAACCATGGCTTGCGATAAGTTGCAAGCATCTTGCGAACCTGCAGCCAACGTACTTGAACGGGCACGTTGGCTTCCCGAGCTAAGCGAACTAAGAGCAGAGTACGTGACCCTATTTCAAGGAAAGTGGGTTGACGCCTTGGAAAAGCTGTTGGCCGGATTCGCTTCCCACACTCGCGCCCGTGACCCTATTGTGGAAGCACTATTTCCTTGCGTCAAACTAGCTCCTCTTCGCCGCGCCAATCCCCAGGGAGTTCGCGATTACCAACAAGAATTTGAACGTAGGCGAAATTCCGCCTACGTAAGTCGTATGCTAGCGCTTCAGATCTATCAATTCACCATTCCCATAATAGAAGAAATCGCCACTCATTTTCTGCAATGGAATTTGGCTTTTGATTGTCCGGAGAATAGTACTCTGCAACTAGCAGAGCTTCGCAATGAACTGATTGATTTTGCCACTCGATTGGAGCTAGTTCTTCAACAGGTACGACTGCTTGCGGAGGCCGCGCTACTGCCTTTACCGGGAATGTTTGAAGACACCAATCTTAATTGCAAGCCAAGAAAACGTTCCCGAGCAAATAGTGAAATCACCCCTTCATGAAAACTCAAAACATTATGCTTTCATCCGAGGAACTCATTAGATGATCACAGAACGAGTACAACACGACGTGTTGATTTTGGGAGCGGGATTAGCTGGTCTTCGCGCCGCGGTAGAAATATCCCGACAGCTAGAAGGAAAAATCAGCATCGGGGTAATATCAAAAGTTCAGCTTATGCGAGCTCATTCAGTGTGCGCCGAAGGAGGAACCGCCGCCGTACTGCGTCGGGAAGAAGGCGATTCCATAGAGCTTCATGCTTGGGACACCATCAAAGGCTCAGATTTTTTGGCAGATCAAGATGTGGTTTGGCGCTTTGTACAAGCCATACCCAAAGAAATTTTTCAGCTCGATCACTGGGGAATTCCCTGGACCCGCGACCAAAATGGAAGAATAGCCCAAAGGCCTTTTGGGGGGCATTCTTACCCCCGGGCTACTCTTGCCTCGGATAAAACTGGTTTTTTCGAAATGCAAACTTTGTACGATACCTTAGTAAAGTACCACTGCTTTTCTCGATACGATGAATGTTTTATTACTGATTTAATTATTGAAGAAGGGCAGTTTCGGGGCCTTTTGGGAATTGATGCTACCACCGGCAAGACCGTACTTTTTCAAGCACGGGCCTTACTGATTGCCACTGGAGGGTCAGGCACTCTCTACGGCTTCACCACCTATTCGCAAACTGTTTCTGGCGACGGCATGGCTTTGGCTTACCGGGCGGGACTACCTCTGGAAGACATGGAGTTTCTTCAATTTCATCCCACTGGTTTGGTTCCATCGGGAATTTTAATGACCGAAGCTTGTCGAGGCGAAGGAGGATATTTGCGAAATGCTCAGGGTGAGCGGTTTATGCAAAAATATGCGCCTTCCAAAATAGAATTAGCCCCCCGCGACATGGTTTCCCGGGCAGAAATGACCGAGATTTTGCAGGGCCGAGGATTTGCTCATCCTGAAGGACTGGATTATGTGCATTTGGATTTAACGCATTTAGGAGCAGAAACTATTCATTGCCGACTTCCCCTAATACGGGAAGTATGTATGAAATTTTTGGGAATTGATCCGGCGCTTAACCCCATCCCCGTTCGTCCCGTAGCCCATTATTCCATGGGGGGTATTGAATGCAATATCGATGGAGCTACCAGAATTCCTGGAATTTGGGTAGCCGGAGAAGCCGCTTGCAGCTCATTGCATGGCGCCAACCGGCTAGGCTCCAATTCTACTGGCGAGTGCCTGGTTTGGGGGGCTATTTGCGGACACCAGATTGCCCAAACCTACAGCCAGCTTCCCATTGCCCAGCCCTCGCCAACCCGCCTTGAGCAAGGAATGCAGCATATTGAACGTACTGCCAACCGTTCAGGCAATGAAAACCTCTACGCCATAAAGCACGAATTGCGTACCACTATGGACAAACACGCGGGCGTCTTCCGGGAAGGTGATTCTCTGAAAAAGGCTCTACTAATCATCCGCCAGTTGCGCACTCGCCTGCAACACGCTCCGGTATTAGATAAAAGCAAAGTTTATAATTCCAACCTGTCTCATGCCTTTGAACTAGAAAACTTACTAGATTTGGCGGAAATTACCGTAGGCGGAGCCATTCTTCGGGAAGAGTCACGAGGAGCTCATGCACGTGTAGACTTTCCCAATCGAGACGATAAACGCTGGCTAAAGCATACTTTAGCGTTCGCTGGTGAAAACGAACCTCGTTTTGAAACCAAGCCCGTAACCATTAATACTTGGAAGCCAGTCGAACGCACCTACTAAGAAATTGGAGCACTAATAAGGAGTACTGAAATGACCAAGAAACATTATCCCAACCGATTGGGAATTTTCGGATGGCTAGGAGGAGGACGTTGGGGACTAGAACGTTACCTTTTTCTACTTCATCGTATTACCGGCTTAGGATTGCTAACTTATTTTCTGGCCCATATTTTCGTTACTTCCGCACGTGCCTGGGGAAAAGAAACGTGGGTAAACACTATGGCAGGAGTAAACAAGCCAATCTTTTTATTAGGAGAATATTTAGTATTTTTAGCCTTCGCTATTCATGGAATCAACGGAATTCGCCTAATTCTATTGGAATTAGGATGGGGATTAGGCAAACCTAATGAACCAGTGTATCCCTACCAGACTTCCGTACACAAACAGCGTCCATGGGTATGGGCCACCATGGGTTTAGCAGGAATAATGGCTCTATTAGGCGCTTGGGAACTATTACAAACGCACTAGTCAATCTGAAGGAGTACTATCATGCGCGATCAAAAATTATGGACCTGGCATTTGCTAGCAGCAGTGGCTTTAGTGTTATTGCTGGGAATGCATATGACTATCATGCATCTAGGTGGAGGAGCAAGCGAGCCAGGCGCCAAAGCAATCGCCTGGGTTAATGTGGCAGCCCGCGCGAAAACAATTTTTTTCACGGTTAGTTACATTGCACTATTGGCCGCCGGCCTTTTTCATGGTTTATATGGATTACGCAATATATTATTCGAACTATCGCCTAAACCCGGAATAAAAGGTACTATTAATTTTGTGCTGGCAGTACTGGGATTAGGGCTTTTTGTTTTTGGAACTTGGACAGCCATAGTTAGTCATGCCCTGGTAAAAAACATTTGAGGAAATTATGAGTGAAAAAACCGAAATCGTATTTCGCATTCGCCGCTATGACCCCGAAACAGATTGTGCTCCCTATTATGCGGACTACACTATTGCAGTTTCATCGGGAATGACTGTTTTAGATGGATTATGGATTATTAAAGAAACTCAATCCCCTACCCTTTCCTGGCGTTTCTCTTGCCGAATGGGTATTTGCGGCTCTTGTGGAATGCTAATTAATGGCTCACCAAGACTTGCCTGCAATACGCAAATACTTGAGTTAGGCACTACACAAATTGCAGTAGCGCCTCTCCCCAATTTCAATATTATTCGCGACTTAGTTCCTGACCTCCAGCCCATGTTTGCCGCTCACCGCGACCTTTCTCCGCATATTGTTCGTGATGACGTTAAAGAAATGGCGAATCCCACCGGCGAATATTCCCAAACGCCCGAGGAATTGGAAGAATACTTACAATTCAGCTTCTGCATCAAATGCGGGTGTTGCATGGCAGCTTGTCCCACGGTAGCCACTGACACACAATATTCCGGACCAATGCCGCTCGCGCAAGCACATCGCTACAATACCGATAGCCGAGACAATGGCTTTGCATTACGCAAAGGAGCATTGAGCGGAGGAAAAGGCCCTTGGCGTTGTCATTTCGCTGGAGAATGCTCGCAAGTATGTCCCAAAGGAGTAGACCCTGCCAAAGCTATTCAGCTAATGAAAAGAGCCCTGGTGTTCGACTATTTGCGGCTGAGCAAGCACTCCTGTACTGCGCAATTGGCGGGTATTCCCCCCGGAACCAGCCATCGCGAAGGAATTCCTATTGCCCCAAAACCCACCTGCACTGCAGAACATGCAACTTCCTGCGAAGAATCTGAAACCAAGACGGGATAGTTGCAAGTTTCCGAACAACTAAGTTCTGGATAGATGATTGCGGCCAGGCAACTCACATGATAGCACTGTTTCTCCTGCTTTTTTCTCGTTACAGGCTATTGATAATTTAAGTTCCATTTTTCAGAATTGGATAAAACTGCTTGGCGATTATCAAACCACCACCGCCTTTAAGGGGTTAAGTTTTCGACCAAAATTTTTAGGCTTAGTTGTTCAAATGGCAAAAAGATTTAACGGGGGAATCAAAGAAGGTACCGCGTTTTCTAGGTCCGCAGAAAAAATGGATTAGTGATGTGAATCAAAGCGTTAAGAAATTTCAGCAATTTGCGATCGCGCGAAATATGTCTATTTCCGAGGATGAGTTTAAAAAAATTTACGAGAAATCTGATCCGTTTATTATTCAAAAATGTTGCGATTTTACTTCGCAATTAAGATCGATCGCAGAAAAGGCTGGCTCTCAGCTTGGGTACAATCTGCGGGCGCTGCACAAGGCTACCATTCTGCCAATGTGTTCAGTGATGCGAGTGTTGGAATCTCGAGCTAGGTCCAAAATCACCTGTGGCGCTCCCTTGGAGACCCGAAAAACGCTTCCATCTGATTCTCAATGCTTCGGCGTGTTTTGACTAATCAGATCAAAAGGCAGGTTCATTTGGAGCCACTGTTTTTCATGGTTGACAAACGAGACCTGTTCCCCCCCAATCAACCATGTCGGTTTTTGTGCGAACAGTTAAGGGAAAGATTGATGCAAAAATCGCAGGATCGTACGCCGAACACAAACTCGACAGGATTTCGATGATGAATTTGCCAGGCCATTCTCCGACACGCCGACCGACCGTCTTCCCTGCGACTACCGAAAAGGCATTCGCGGGACGTGCCCATTCGGAGCAGCCAGCCAGCAGTCCCCGTTCCCTCGTTCCTTCCTCGGGCGCAAGAAGCTCGGAGATAGTCCCAAAGCTGGCATGCCAGCCAGCGGACGAGCATGCGGCAGCGCACGCTGGCCCTGAAT
The DNA here is from genome assembly GCA_050288705.1 of Myxococcales bacterium. Classification (GTDB taxonomy): domain Bacteria; phylum Myxococcota; class Myxococcia; order Myxococcales; family UBA5297; genus JBNKEI01. Next base: position 4,242 of record JBNKEI010000138.1, on the reverse strand, counting down.
CCGCGCTCAAGATTGCCATCGGGCAAGGAAATCTCCCCGGCGCCATACGAGCATTGGAGTCCGGAGCCGACCCGGAAAGAGTCAACGCCGGCGAGTCCGGCGACGGCATGCGCGCCCTTTTGACCTATGCGCGCCGCAAGAACAAGCTTTATCCTCCGATTGCCCCTTCCGACGGGGAGAGCGATCTCGACCGCGCCCTGCGGAACGGACCGGACAGCGACGCCCGGAAGCAGGCCGTGCGTCTCTTGAATCAAGGCAGGTGGGGCAAGAGCACCCGCAACATGTGGCGCGATGCCGTCAAGAACGACCAGCGGGACGTGCAACGAGCCCTCCTATTATTGGAAGCCGATAGCGATCCTACCTTTCGAATTTTCGAGAAGCGTGCGGTCGAGGACAAAGGGGTGGCCCAGGTCGCTAAGGAAATTCCCTATTTCTCGCCTAAGCGAGGAGAACCGCGAGACTTCAATTGCAAAGTACCTTTCGCCGACTCGGACACTGTCATCGTCTGTTCCGATTTCGTCGAGCACCGGCAGTCGGCACAAGAGCGGGACGAGAGGCTCAAGTTTAACGACAGCCAATTTTCCAGCGCGGAGGCCATCCAGGCCCATGTTCCCTCCGACACCCAAGATCGATTTCGGCACCTCACATCGCACGCCACAGAAGCTCACCTGCTTTATAACCGTGATTTTGGCAATCTACTCGTCAAGCAATTCGCAGCTATGGAGACCGCGGGCATCACCGTCCGATTGATATTGTTGGTATCAACCGATCATGCCATGAGCGTGGGATTGAGAATCAAGGACAAAGACAGAAGGCCGCGCTATGTGGCGACCTTCTTCGAACCCGGGGCTACCACAAGTCACGTGCGCGTCGCCTCTGACAGCCTGCGCACCTTCGAGACCCTGTCGGCGAAGAACTTCGTCGCTGGAGATCATCAATACAAGCACTACTTCTCCGATCCCTACCATCGTGCAACCGCCTTGGATTCCGCCCAAGCCGATCACCGCGTTTGCTTGATGTTCGTTCGCCCGCAGACTCGCGAAGATCACGGCACGCCGGAACGGCAGCAAGACGCCAGCAAGAACAGGACGTTAGCAAGCTGCCTCGCCGATAAGGAAATCAAGCCCACTGCGTTCTGGCATATTCTCGCGGAGGGCTTTGCCGGCGACATCAGGCGCTTGAAGAATGAATTCGCATGCCGCCCGAAGAAGGACCTTCTCGAATTATTGACCGCACGAGACGACAAGGGGATTCCCGGGCTGTATATGACCCTGCAAGATGGACATGCAGACGCCATCGAGGCTTTTGGCGAGCTGCTGGATCTCCTACCGCCGGAGGCGCGCGCCGAGGTGGTAGCCGCAAGGAATAACGGGATTCCGGGGTTCCACACGACTCTGCAGAAAGGGCTTGTGGATGCCATCAAGGCCTTTGGCGAGCTCGTGAAGCGCGTTCCGATCGAGAGACGTTCCGAGCTAGTCGCTGCAAAAGATGCCGATATGCTTCCAGGACTGTATTGGCTCTTGGAAAATGGAGACGTCGACGCCATCAAGGCATTTGGAAATCTGCTGCCTTTGATTCCATCGCAGCACCGAGCCGGGTTCGACGAACTGAGCGCCAACGTTTGGATCGCCCAAGTTTTGCGCGAAGCGTCGGCCGAGGTGCGCGAGGCATTCGAGAATCTGCATTTGTAGGGGCTACTTCGCAAAACACCCCACTGGGAAGCTCAGTATCTGTTAGGAACTTGGAGGAAAAACAAGCAATACATCTTTATTTCCTTTGGAAGCCAGTCTAGCTGCATAATCCCTGGCAGTCATGCCCTGGTCATCCTCGATATCCAAATCGGCACCTGCCTCAATCAAGGTCTTAACCGCCAAGACGTTTTCGCTTTCAATAGCGAGCATCAGCGCAGTCATTCCCTCACATTCCTTCGCATCCTTGTTGGCTCCGGCGTCAAGCAAGGCTTTTAGTACTTCAATATTACCAGCACACGCGGCATGCATTAACGGAGTTGCTCCAAATTGATTTGCTAAATCCTTATTGGCTCCGGCATCAAGCAAAACGTTTAGCGCATGAATTCGACCAACTTGGGCGGCATATATTAGTGGGGTCATTCCGTAAGAACCCGCAGAATCCTTTTCGACCCCCGCATGAAGCAATGCCGTCAGTGCTTCGATATTGTCATTAGCGGTGGCCAACATGAGCGCGTTTTCTCCATTAGAATCACATAAATTCTTATCCGCTCCTTGCATAATCAAAAACTTTATTGCTTCAGCATTATTCTGTTGAGATGCAATCATCAATGCACTTCTGCCGTCTGCACCAGGGGTATTTATTTGATTTCGATAAATTGGATGCTCCAAAACATCAGCTTGTTTTAGAGATGCGGCAAGCACGATGGCTGGAGCAGCCAAGATTTTCGCCGATGGGGGACGCTTTTCAATTGCACAAGCATAATCTAACAGCCATTTTTTCGCCGATTCTTCCGGGTCTTTTTCCTCCTTCAGCGCCTCTTGGACACATCCGAAGAAAGACTCTACGAGGGAAGATGGCTCCCCTGCACTGGTAACGCTCTCTTTTTCCAAATGCAAAATAAAGTCTTCGGGAGCAAGCCTAAACGGCGAGAATTCCTTAATTTCACCTTTCTCATTTCTAACCCATAGCAAATTATCGAGCATCACGATGGGACCTTCCCCTCTGCCGGCATAACCCACGGCCACCCCCTCACCCATCTTCACCTTCATCCCCGCGATGTCTTTATTGGTAAGTTTCTTAAAGTCGGATGAGAAAAAATGTGCAGGCACTCTAATTTCTGGCCTGTACATACTATTAAGTAATCCATTGATTTCCTCCGGAGTACTTCTTGCCAGTAGTCGTTCACTCAATGAGGGAGAATCCTGGTTTGGCAAACAATGCTGCAACTTCCTCAATTGAGAGATGATTGATAAGGCCGCTCCGGGTATCAGATCTTTACCGGTAAATATATCGTTGTAGGCATCGATATCGTCGTGAAACGCCCGCATCACGCTCGATCTGCAACAATTCTCTCTAAAAGCAGATTCTTCCTCGCTAGTGCTTAGTTCAAAAAGCAGATTACCAGGCTCTTTCTCCATCACAGCAATCAAATCGTCCAAGGAACCCCACGAAAGTTGCATTATTGCAGGCGAATCAAATGGAACACGATATGCAATCTTTCCGTATTCGCTATCGAGACCGGTCGGCTGCGGCCCACACTCAAGCGAGAAAAACACGAAGCCATGGTCGTTCTTATAGAAATAGTCGCGATCATTTGTATGGCCACGATCAAATGTCATCTTTTTTTCGAGCAACTTCTTTCGCGAAAACATAGTCAATGTGGAACCGCGTGATGAAGATCTCTCCAGGTTTACATTCGTGAAATGAGTGGCAAAAAACTTCTGACGCGTAAATCGATCAAAGAACGCAGACTCACTAGCAGTCAATTTACCCAATCCGCGGCGCAGATTGGACAAATTCATCGAAGATAGCTGGGCTATACTCAAGTGCGAATTTGGATTAATTTTACCCTCTCTGACGAGTAGTTCGCTGCACAGCTTCCAGATTTTGCCGTTCTGCAGCATTTCAGCATAAACTTTTTCCGCAGCGCGAGCTCGCATTCCTCGCGTAAACCTGGCTGCTGTACGATTTTCAAACTCCTGTTTATCGGCAGCAATCAGCGCTTTCGCGCCGCGAGGCGAAGATGCATAGTTTTTGCTTTGCCAAAAGTTGCTAGCTTCTCCTGCTGCCGTCTTCCGAGGGGCTTTGTCCAAGGCTTTTCCGCTGCTTAGCTTTTCTAATTGTGCCTGCGATACGGAATCGCTACTTGAAGTAAATTCCGAACTATTGCCGGATGGTTTTTTTTTATTAGCGCCTGTAAGGCTTTGGTCACCCTTGAGATTTGAATCGTTCAGACCAGGCTCGATATTTTTTTCTAACTCAAGCTTTTCTATTTTTCGAATCGTCGAGCCAAAACAGGAACGTTTTATCATAGCTCTCCCTGCTAACCCTACATTATTACCATGTTATTACGCTTGATCGATATACAGCAAGGGGTTTCTGCGAACAGAAGCGTCGAACACAAGCCTTGCGGCGCTTCACCTTGTTCGATTCAGTAAGCTACCGGAGGAAGGCGAGTTTGTGATGTATCGACAGAAATAAATACTAGGGCGTGTCCCCATATCCGGCACCACGCCCTCCGTCATTCCCGCGAAAGCGGGAATCCAGGGG
>JBNKEI010000137.1:0-25027 GCA_050288705.1 Myxococcales bacterium | reverse complement strand
TGCTTTTTTGTGATGTTCGCGAGCAAATCGATCAACTAAATGATCAACTAGCGAAGGAATATCTACTTTGCGTGATCTTAAAGGGGGAACAACTATGGGAAATACATTAAGCCTATAAAACAAATCTTCTCGAAATCTTCCTTCTTTAGTGAGGGTTTCCAAATCACGATTGGTAGCTGCCAGAATCCGTACATCAACTTTTACTGGCCGGCCAGAACCCAAACGTTCGATTTCTCGTTCCTGCAGAACCCGTAGCAATTTGGCTTGTACCGCAGGAGAGAGTTCGCCAACTTCATCGAGAAATACCGTGCCATGGTTCGCAGATTCAAAACGGCCTTTGCGGGCGTTGATTGCTCCGGTGAAAGCTCCCTTTTCGTGGCCGAATAACTCGCTTTCTACCATGCTTTCGGGCAGCGCCGCGCAGTTAAACTTAATAAAAGGGCCATCGCGACGGGGGCTAGAATAGTGAATGGCTTGGGCTACCAATTCCTTTCCTACCCCGCTTTCCCCTAAAATGAGAACCGTGGTAGAGCTTGGAGCTACTCGTGCGATAAGATCGTAAATCTGGCGCATTGCCGAGCTGCTTCCAACTAAGTTGGGGGGTTGAAAACGGCCAGCAAGTTCAGCGCGGAGTCGTTTGTTTTCTTCTTGAAGACGTAGTCCTTCTTCCCCGAGGCGTTCTCTTTGCAACAGGTGTATGGCAACTGTTTCCGCGATCATAAAAGCAATGATTTCTAGTAGGAAAACATCTTTTTGTAGATCGGTAGTAGGGTTGGTTCGACGATCTGCGGACAAAGTTCCCACTACTTGGCCCTGACGAACCACCGGAACGCATAGAAAAGCTAGGTTTTCTAAGCTATTGCGCGAAAGAGTACGGTTGAGAAAATCGGGCTCATCGCAAATACTGGGAACTACCACCGATTGACCGGAAGCAGCGACTTTTCCAGTGATTCCTTCTCCGATCCGATATTTACCTTTGCCTTGCTGCTCGGGCGATAGGCCATAAGCAAGTTCTATAAGAATCTCGCCTTGGTCGCGATGGAAAAGAGTCAAAGTGCCCCGTTCCAAGCATAGGTAACGAGCCATTTGTTCCAAAACCGGAACTAGTGTCTCTTCTAAGTTCTCACTGGGATTGAGCGTTGCAGTTATGTCATGCAGTACCGAAAGAATCTGACAGGGTTCAGCGCAGGAGTGATTTGGCACGCTGTTTACAGTAAGTTGTTCATCATCAGGCTTTGGTTTGGGCCAATTTTCCTGTTCCAGGAAACCAGGTTTGGACATGCTTTGTTGTTTTTCGTTGAGTATTGTCATGGCACCGTTGTAGCGCCACGAATTTGCTGGTCAAGAGTTAGAAGCGCACGCATGGCAATAGTCTGAGATGTACGAAAACCAAAACGTCGGTACAGACGCTGTACTTGTTGATTTGAGCGATCAGTAAGAAGTGTAACCTTGTGCAAGCCCAAATTCCGTGCTTGATGTAGGGCGTATTCCAGCAATTGAGACCCGATTCCTTTTCTCCGTAAGGGAGCAGTTACAATGATATCTTCCAGTATGGCTGCGGGTTTACCAAGAGCTGTGCGCATGCTTAGCAATAAACTTACCATCCCCACTATCTGTTTACGGTATTCAGCTACATATAAACGCCCAATCGAAGGTTCTTCCAGTATTCGTTTCAGTCCCTCTTTCTGGGCCAATGGTTTTGGTGGCTGTTCGGTTTGCTGGTCAAACAGTTCGTTGAGTAGGCATACCATTGAGGGAACATCGGGAAAATCGGCAGGACGGACAAAAATGTGAGGATTGCGCCGGTCTATGCTTGGAAGAACTAAGTGTGCGCAAAGAGGTGTAGAATGGTCCATGACAGCTCCGACTCGCTTTGAACCTGTAGGCTGAACCTGCTATTCTATACAAACTATTAGCACGTTTTATGCCAGCTTGAGACTGGTCGGCAAAATCGCACGCTTATCTGCGAAGCGCCGGTTAAGTTGCAATTTGCGTTAAGGTTCACGACTAAATAGCGAGACCAATGCCATAACAAGGTAAAAACATGCTTCATGGTTACTTAGGTATGTCCACAAAAGAGTAGGAAATGCGGTTTTTAAGCCACCTGAATGTAGGCTCGAGATGTTTACGGGGTAACTTGCTCTGTGGTGCATGGAAGGTGTACGGTGAGAATTAGTTATCGGGGTGGCGCGAGATGAGAATCCAACCAGCAAAAAGGATCATCTCGGTAGGAGGCGGCAAGGGAGGGGTGGGAAAAAGCATAGTGTCTTGCAATTTGGCCTTGGCCATGGCGCAAACCGGTGCTCGAGTGGTGTTGGTTGATGCTGATCTTGGTGGGGCAAATCAACACACTCTTTTGGGAATTGATAAGCCAGGGCATACCCTGCAAGGGCTTTTTGAACATACTATTCAGAGTTTAGAAGAGGCGATTGTTCCCACTGTAGAACCCCGTTTAGGTCTTATTCCTGGAAGTGGAGCGGTGGTGGGGGCCGCCAACATTAGTTTTCAACAAAAACAAAAATTAATTCGGCATGTTCGTTCTTTAGATGCTGATGCCGTAGTGATCGATGTTGGAGCAGGGGTAAGTTTCAATGTGCTCGATTTATTCGATGCCGCAGATCTGCGGCTGGTTGTCATGACCTCGCAGCTTACTTCATTGCAAAACGCCTACGCATTTCTCAAAGGGGCTGTTTTCCGAGAGATTCGCAGGTTCGCCGACACTCCTGAGCGAATGAAGTTGATTGAAGAAAGCCCGGAGGCTAGTGTAGCCAACCGTAGAATTCCGGAAATGTTGGCGCGATTGCACCATAGCGACCCTTCTTTTGAGAAAGCTATACAGAATAGCCTATTGCATTTTGGAGGGCGGGTTATTGGGAACAATTTAGGTAATTCTTCCGAACAGGCTGCGCTTCAGGCTATTTCGCGCATGACCAATGATTTTTTGGGAATCGATGCGCCAGTATTGGGCTTTTTAATGGCTAGTCAAACAATTAACAATTCAGTAAGTATGCGAAAACCATTTTTGTTGCAGCCCGATGGAATTGAGCGCTCGGCTGCTACCTTGAGAGGGATTGCGCGTATTCTTTTAACTGCCGATATTTCTGCGCTTCGTCGAGCACGTGAAAACATTGAAGATCGTGAGACTTCGTTTAGTCAAGCGCAACAAAACAGTATTCCTTCCGATTTTGCAAATATCGCCAAATCAAGTGAACGTTTTCGCGTGCGCTGTAAAGCTACTTTAATTCATGCTTCCTTTACGATTCCGGTTATTGTTCATGATATTTCTGAAAGCGGAGCAAGGCTAGATTCAGGCCGTATTCTTACTATTGGTGCTAGTGCTAAACTGGTTTTTGGCTGCTTGCCTAGTAAGCCCGGTATTCCGTGCTTGGTGCGTCGTATTGCATCAGGAGGAAAAGAAATGGGTGTTGAATTTGTGGGCGAAGAGAAATTATGCAAGCAGATTGTTTCCGAATTGGCAAAAAAATTTGCAATACCTGGCCAAATCCCCTGAGAATCGGAATGAGAATTGGAATTGAACCGGGGCAGCTTTTCTGCTAAGGTTTATCCGCCCGATTTGGAGATTTTTAGGTGAGCACATTTCTGTCTTCGTTGGTGAGCATCGCTAATGCTCCTTTTTCAGTAGCGTTGCTTACGGTGGCATTTTATGTGCTTTTGCAAGGGCTTGGCTTGCTCTCTTGGGGAGAGCATGGCGGCCACGATTCATCCAATGTAGATGGACATAACGAAGCAATCGCTGACCACGGAAACTCTGCCGATCATGGAGCCTGTGCTAGCAGTGGCCAGGTTTGCGAGTATGAAAGCTTATCAGTAGTGTTTTGGGGCTTTTTAGGGTTAGGAAGAGTGCCTTTTGCAGTTGTATGGCAAAGCTTTCTTACTATGTTTGGCTTGGTTGGAATTTTTATAACTACTTTGGTATGGACTTTTACCGATAAACTGAGCTCCTACTATTTATTATTTTCGTTGCCAGCAGCCGTTATTGGAGGAAGCATATTTAGTTCGGGTTTAGTGCGGCTGGTGGCGCGATTAATGCCAGCAAGCAGTGGCGAAGCTAGTCGCCGTCGGGATTTAATTGGCTGCACTGGGGTGGTTATTTCCAGTAAAATTTCTGCTGATTTTGGTGAAATACGTCTTAACGACCCCCATGGTCGAGTTTTGCGCTTGATTTGTCGCACCTTACCAACAGAAGCTCCCATTCCCGAAGGCGCAAATGTAATGGTAGTAGATTATCAAGAAAAAAAAGACATTTTATATGTGTGCCCAATGAAATCATTGTTGGAGGAAAATCGATCGTGAATGACAATATGTTACACCTAATTTTGTTTTCGGCGGTGGTGCTGGTAATTCTTATTGTAGGTATTGGTTTTGTTTTAGCGAAATTTTATCAGCGAGCAGGAGCCGACGAAGCGCTAGTGCGAACCGGAAGTGGCGGAGAAAGAGTAGTGATTGGTGGCGGAGTTACTGTATTGCCGGTGATGCATCAAGTAATGCGGGTTTCTCTCAAATCAGTAGCTTTAATGGTGGCCAGGGAGGGACGTAACGCCTTGGTTACTGCGGATAAAATTAAAGCCAATGTGACTACCGAGTTATATGTTAAAGTTGAACCTACTAAAGACGATGTATTGGCAGCAGCGCGTTCTTTTGGTGTTCGTAATCTTGAAGCTAATGCAGTGAGGGAATTAGTGGAAGGAAAACTGACCGATGCGTTACGCTCGGTGGCTGCTAACCAGCGTTTTCAGGATTTACACAAAAACCGCAAAGAATTTGCGGAACATGTGCAAAGAACATTATCCGAGGAATTGAAAAAAAACGGTCTCACCCTAGAATCGGTGGCGATTACTACTTTTGCTCAACTTCCTACCGCGGAATTAGATCCTAACGACGTGTTTGATGCAGAGGGGCGTCGTGCCATTGCCGAGATTGTAGAGGCGAATCGAAATCTTACTAATGCCATAAAAAGGGATACCGACGTAGCAGTTCAACAAAAAGATGTTGAATCGCGCAAGCAGGCATTAGCATTCGAAGCAGATCAAAAGCGAGCGGAAGCTGATCAATCGCGCTTGGTGGCCGAATACCAGTCCGCACAAAAGGCAGAACAGGCGCGCAGAATTGCCGAAATCGAAGCTACTCAGCAAGCAGAGGCGCAAAAGGCAATTTTGTTGCAGCAATTGGCTGCCGAGCAAGCAGCGCTAGACAAAAAGCAAGCTGTGGAGGCAACGCGAATTCTTCAAGAGCAATCAGTAGAAAAAGCAGATATTGAGCGCCAACAAGCCGTGTCCTTGGCTAAAGCGGAAAAAGAAAGAGCGGAAAAAACCGCACAAATTGAGGCGCAGAAAGCTGTTGAGTCTGCGGAGATTGAGCGCGCTAAAGCTATTGAGACCGCCAATATTGCCAAGGCCAAATCAGTAGAAGCAACGGCCATAGAAAAACAGAAAGCAATTGAAACTGCTCAGATTTCCAAACAGATTGCGGTGACTAATGCGGAGGCAGAGAAATCGCGGGCACAAGCAGAGCTAGCTGAAGCGGCGGCAGTGCAGGAAAAAGCTGAACAGCAAATACTTTCCGTGGAAAAAACCAGCGAAGCCGAGCGGCAAAAAGAGATTGCGCTAATTGAAGCGTCGAAAAACGCTCAGCAAGAAAGATTGTTGGTAGAAGTTTCGGCTTATAAACAAACCACTATTGCTCAAGCAGAAGCGGATGCCAAAAAGCGGTTGGCCGATGCCGCTTGGTCCGAGGCCCAAGGTCTGGCTAATGCGCGTCGCGAATCAGCACAGGCTGAAGCTGATCAAATTCGTATTCAGGCAGTCGCTGCAGCCGATGCAGTGCGTACCGAAGCAGAAGGTAGCGCCGACCAAGTGAAGGTTCGTTCGGCCGCAGAAGCGGAAGCTGCAGGAATGCAAGCGCAAGCTATGGAAAGATTGGCAGCAGCCACTTTAATGAAAGGAAAAGCGGAAGCAGAAGCACGTCAACTTGCTTTAGCCGCCGAAAACATTACTGATACCAAGCTGATTCTCCGTGACGTGGCTATGAAGCTTATTGACCGCTCTCCAGAGCTGGTGCGGGAATTGATGACCCCGGTTACTGCTGTTAGTGACGTGAAGGTATTGCAAGTTAATGGTCTCAATTCTGGCGATGGAGTTCGGGCTGGCAATAATGGGGCAGTAGGGACAGTAATGAAAACGCTTTTTGACGCCTCTGCTTTAGCTCCAGTAATGAAATCACTGCTCGAGTTTGGGGGAATTGCTCCAGAAGCGATTGCGCATAAGGCTAAAGAAGCAGTGTGCGGCTCTTCTTCGACTGAAACTCAATCACCACCAAAGTCCTCTGCTGGCACTGAATCGTAGGAAGTTGGTGCCCTTACGCCGGGAGCTTCGGTTCCTGGCGAAGTTGGTTCTTCAACCTTTCGTGAATGAATGCTGCTTATCATAGAGCCAGGAATCCAAAGGCTCGCTAGAATGAAGGCTTCCTGATTCGGAAAGGGGAGGAAGCCATGAACGCAAAAGCCGTAGTCCTGTGTTGGGTGGTAGCTAGCCTAGGCCTGGCCGGGTGTGGTGAAAGTTGGCAGAGTGGTAATGCCGGACAGGTGCTGGCAGTAGCTGAAGCGGTCGAAGATGAATCTGCCCAGAATAGCTATGCGGAACAAAGTCAACCAGAAGAGGCAGTAGCTGACTTTTCTGAACATCCTATGACATTGGTGTTATCTCCGTCTTTGCCCGATCCGCTACAGTATCGCACCTCGGTTCTTCAATTGGGAGGAAACAGGTTGTGTGATTTGCAGGCAGATATAACAGAAGATAACGCTAGTAATGGAAATCCCGACAATGATCCTCAAGATGGGGGGTGGGATTGGGAGATTGGGCAAAATAGCCATTCTTCTCAACCTAGCCCGCAAAATACATACGGAGAGATTGGTTATGGCTTATGGGCGGCTCAGCATAGTCCGGCTAACAGTTCGCGATTCGCGGTAGCGTTACAAGATACTGTCGAGGGAATTAAGAATAGAAGCGAAGTAGACTCGCCTCCTGATTTTGCTTTTCTTATACTGTTCAGCCTTTCCACTGAACAAGGAGAACTGCAGGATATAGCCCGAGAAAGATATGATGCCAAGCTACAACAATATGGCGGAGGAACATCGGGACTAATAAACTACATACGCCAGGTTCGTTACTCCAGCAATGCCGAGGGGCTAATTCCCTACGATTTAGGACATCTGGTTTTATCAGCGTGGGCCTTGGATTTCGCGTTTCCCCTTCGCGGATATAGCCAGCATGCGCGCCAGTATGGTGCGGCAGTAGCCGAAGAAATTGGTCCTCAGGGCAATTTCAATATTGAGGATGCTTCGGAGCTATACTACATCCAAGGACTAGCTTGGGCAGCCATGGCTATTTCTTGGAGTGGCGCCGACCGTCAACAGCTTTCAGTCATACACAACAAGCTTCTACAGTTACAGCAGGCAGACGGCTATTGGTACTGGAATGCTGATTTTCCTCGGGCAAGTGTTCAGGCGACTGCGGCGGCGGTTCAAGGATTGGCTTTGGCATTTCCACATCGGTTGGTTGCCTTAGGGTCTGCTATTCGTGGTTCTCAATGGCTGGCTGGGCAGCAGCAGTTAGGCACTGGCGGATGGCTATCGGATTCTGGGGCGGAAAATCCGATGGTTAATTCTCAAGTAATGAGCGCCCTGTTTTTTGTTCCCCCGATGAAAATTCCTAATGCAGAGATGTTGGAAGCTTCGGCTGCTAAGGGCAAAAGATTATCACCGATTGCCTTGCCGATTGTCTTTTAGTCTATCTGCTAGTATCCAAAAGCAATGGGGCGGGTCAATATTTCCCGTCCTTATCTGCCTTACCTAATGGTTCACCAGTATACACATTTCTATTGTATGAAAATTCGCATTCAAGGTAAGCAGATGAAGTTATCTGAAGAACTAAAGGCTTATGTGACCGAGCGGGTAGTAGCGCCACTCAAGCGTTTTTACGATGACTCGGCTGCAGAGTTGCGGGTGGAGTTGGGAGATACCAACGGGCCCAAAGGTGGCAATGACCAAGAATGCCATTTAACTTTGCGTATGCCTGGAGCAAGCGTAATTCAAATTGAAGAGGCAACCCCCGATATTTACGCTTCCATTGACGGTGCGGGTGATCGGTTAGTACGGGTGGGAAAGCGGGAAGTGGAGCGCCACCGTCACTCCTTAGGTGGTAAGAAATATCGACCTTTGGCCACGGTAGTGGCGGAAGGGGGAGTGTCGGGCGTGCTACCAAGCGTACCGGTAGAAGAGTTGCCTAAGGCAAAAAAGTAGAGGTCCAAATAGCCTGTACGCGGCCTTCGCGATATACTATTGGGAGGCCTATCAGGTGTCTATTGTGATATTATTTTGTTCACAGATAATCTCCAGGGCGAGTAATGTGATAGGTTTTTGCCAGACTTTCTGAGAAAAGGAATGCTGATTTTCTTACTTTAAAACTCACGGTCCTCGTTGACCATGGTTGCTGTCGAGGCTAGCATCCCCTAAATATTCGCGCGAGGAAGGAACGGATGCCTGTGCAACTACGTGGCTACGGTCTTACCGATGTCGGAAAGAAGAGACAAGGCAATGAAGACGCCTTCATCGTTGATGAAGCGTTGGGCATTTATATTGTCGCAGACGGAATGGGCGGGCATAATGCCGGAGAAGTCGCTTCCGCGCACGCCATTGAGGTGGTGGTTGAGTATGTTCGCCAGCAGTATCACATCATTCAGCGATTGGCGGAATACCCTAGTCCACAAAATGGACAAGCTGCAGAGGCCCTAATTGAAGAAGCCATTCAAAACGCCTGTGCCGATATCTACAGATTAGCTCAGGCTGACCCTTCTAAACGAGGAATGGGAACTACCTTTGCGGGAATTTTTGTTTCCGGTGACAGAGCAATCATCGGGCATGTAGGTGATAGTCGAGTTTATTTGTTGAGACAAGGACAAGCTCATCGCTTGACCGAAGATCACACTCTGGTTTCTGCCCAGTTAAAAGCGGGTACTATTACCAAAGAGGAAGCCAACAAAAGCCCTTATCGAAACGTAATTACCCGAGCGGTAGGCATTCAAGAATCGGTGCAGGTAGATACTCTTGTTGTTGATCTCATGCCAGGAGATCTATTCATGATCTGCTCTGATGGATTGCATGGATATCTTTCTGACGAGGAAACCTCTTCATTGCTAGGGTCAACCAATTGCGAGGCCCTTCCTGCGACGTTGGTGGAGTTGGCTAACGCTCGGGGAGGTAAAGACAATATTACCTGCATTGCATTAGCGGTTGATGGAGAATCCAGCACTGAGGCAACCTCCGATGTCGCCACCAAATTAGAGGCGCTGCGCAAGATCCCGGTTTTTCGCCATCTTACCTACAAAGAGCAGAGCGCAGTATTAGCTATTGCGATGACTCGAACTTATCCTCCGGGGCGGGAAATTGTGGTGGAAGGTCAATTAGGAGACGAGCTTTTTGTGGTCTTGCGCGGCAAAGTGGTCATTGCCAAAGGCGGGGTGGAAATTGCTGAGCTACGCGGGGGCGGTCATTTTGGAGAAATGGGACTGGTCGATCATTCTCCTCGTTCAGCTACAGTGCGCACCTTGGATTCAACTAGAGTCATGGTTATTTCGCGGTCTGAGCTCATGAACCTAATGAGGCGGGAGCCAGTTCTAGCAGTGAAGCTTCTTTGGAGTTTTGTGCAAGTCCTTTCCGAACGGCTGCGTAGCACCAACGCTGAGCTTTCCGAGGTTCGTCAAGAATTGGCCATTGCGCAGGCGGTGCATCCGTTCATGGAAGAAGGCTGACGTGTGCGGCTTTGGGTTTTAGGGGGAAAAATGGAGTCGATGGCGCGAAGGTGTTTACTGGCAGGGTGGGTAGTTGGGCTCCAACGAAATTTTAAACTGCTGGCTGTATGTTTGATTTCAGCAGTACTTTCGGCGCCTGGGGTGGCCGCAGAAAGAATTGAGAATCCAAAGGTATCTGTCCGGTTGACAGTACCTGATGCGCTTAGGTCAGTAGAGAGAGCCAATCGCCAGTTAGCAGCCATAACGCTGGAAAAACAGGGCGAGTTGTGGGTAGAAGCGGTACGTCAAAGAATAGGGGCTATATCAGCGCTCGCGGGAGTGGCCGATCCATATTTTCGCGGTAAAAACGTAGAATATCGCCTGTGGGCGCATTGGATAGTGGCTGATGCTCACCAAACATTTGCGGCAGAATTATCTAGGGCTAAGGCGCCTCAGGCTGCACAAAAGGAAGCATGGGCTGCATGGGTGCAGCAGCTTGATAGTACGTTGGGGCAGATGGTGCGTACGGCGCGGGCCCACCTTAGATCCTGTGTAAGTCTTGCCCAGGCTGCGCAATTTTCGGGGCCGATTAGTGCTGCTTGTAAAGAACGCCTAGAAAAGAGCAGTACTGCAACTGAGTTGTCTTCAAAGGACCTCGCCGATAATCCTTCCCTGGTTGCTCGCCTGCGCATGGACGAGATGCAAACGTGTCAGGAGCTTGTGGGGGGCGGAAATCGCAACCAAGTGCGTTTTAAGGCCTTGCTCTCTTTGGATGAGCTTGGGCGGGTAGAAGGAGTAACGTTGTCTCCCCGTCGAAAAAAACAGGCTGCATTGCAAGAGTGCATTTCAAAAAGCCTTTGGTTGTGGGTTTTTCCTGGTGTTTCTAACGCAGAATTAGAAATACCCATTCTGCTAAAAAGTATTAAAGAGTAAGTTAATCTCCGACTACAATTTCAATGTGAAATAGCTTTTATTGCGTGCTGCTTGACAAAAAGCTCGAATTTTAGAATTTTAAGCATGATTTTAGTAATAAACCTTTCTTACGGCCAAAAAATCATGCCCATTGTTCAAATAATTCCCATTGGATCTACAGCGCGTTCTTTTGCCAAAGAACTAGCTGACCCTCTAAAAGCAGAATACGGAATCGAAGCCGAAATAGGTAATCCTTTAGGATCGCCAAATTATGCCTACAACAAAGATCGCAAACAATATCATGCGGTAGCGATATTAAAGCGACTAGGAGCAGCCCGCGACCAGCGTTTTGTGGGTTCAATTGGAGTAGCAGAAGTAGACATTTTCACGCCGGATGTTGACTTTGTTTTTGGGGAAGCTGACCGAGAAAACAAAGTAGCAATTATTTCGTTGGCTCGCCTACGGCCAGAATTTTTTGGTGAGTTGCAGAATAGTGATTTGTTGCGCAGGAGAGGACATACAGAAATGGTTCACGAAGTCGGGCATTTGGTAGGACTTTCTCACTGCGAGAATCTCAGTTGCGTGATGCATGCTTCCGAATCAATAGAAGACAGTGACCGTAAAGGCAATACTTTGTGCCACGAATGTCGTTCCGAGCTGGGACGTATCAGTAAGAATAGGTCTTTTGGGTTAGCATGTATGTTAGCGACCTAAAAAATCTTTAAATGTGTCTGTAAATTACCAAATATAGTTCTTGGCAATTTGACGTTTGTCTTTTCCAAAAAGAACATGAAATACGCGTAATTTTTTCAAGGTATCCGGTGAAAATTGCCCAATAGGGAGATAGACAATTTTTTTTCCAAAACGGGCCGCCCAGCTTTTCATTTCTGTTCGAGGCGGCCGTTTGGCGACATAAGCCACCAATTTATGCTCGCAATAATCGACGGCCGCCATAAGTAGTCGCTCTGCACGCGATGTAGCGGGGGAAAAAAACTCATCCTGCCAAATATCGCCCATTCTTCCGGGGGGATAAGAGAGCAAAAAACCACCGTATTCTGCACGACAAATTCCTGGACCTACTATTTGTTGAAGGGGGTGGGTCGCATAAAGGGCCATATCGCCCTCTTCTTCCATTTCTCCCAACCAAGTTATCTGCCATAGATATTTATCGGGCTGTTCATCGAAAATAACTACCACGCTTCCCACTGAGCCGCTACCTTTGCAAAGCTCTTGTACATAAAGCTTGCCCTCATGCCAGTTGCGGATAGTTTCACGCATATTTACGCCATCTAAAAGTGATGTAGAAAACGGTTCGACTCGTAGGTTTTCCTCGGCCAAACGACCTTGCGCTCGTTTCTGGACATAGCTGGAGAATCGCTCTAAAGCGATATCTTCAGGAGTGTAGCTGCAGTGGGAGGAAGGGTTTTGAAATCCTTCCAGCCATTCATCAGGGTCAACCTGTGTGCTGCGATTGGCAATAGCGCGTAATCGACGGGTTACTTGTCGTGGACGAAAGCGAACCTTTTGGTGGCTGCGGTGGAGATCTTCCAAGGTAAGTCGTTCACAGGGGATCTCTGCTTGCTCGTCTTGCCAGGGCCAGTGAGTAGCCAGATGGAATACTTCGTATGCAAAATTGTCATCCACCGTAGATCGGCTTGCCAATATTACTTGGTAAATAATTGGTTGAAGGCGACCATGCAGAAGAGACCAGTTGCGTAAAAACTTGAGCCAGACGCGCAAATGGTAGGGTCGTGTCGTTTCTCCGGTGACAAGGTGATAACGCTGGGCAGCTTCTCGAAAAAGCTTCACCAAAATCTTTTGGCG
Source organism: Myxococcales bacterium (assembly GCA_050288705.1). Classification (GTDB taxonomy): domain Bacteria; phylum Myxococcota; class Myxococcia; order Myxococcales; family UBA5297; genus JBNKEI01. Next base: position 12,487 of record JBNKEI010000137.1, on the reverse strand, counting down.
ATCAATAGGCAGGTAAAAAGCTGAGTCATTTGTGGTGGCCAGCGTAGAAGCCAGAACAGAGGGTTGGGCAGAGTTTTTGGCGGTAAAGAGCCTAAGAACTCGTGGTTTGCAAGATTCTGAGGTTTCTTTTGGTTCTTGTACAGGGGAAGTAGCCAGGTCAGGAAATAGACTGGCCAGGGTGTTGGCGCGAGCTTGCTCGTAGGCTTTTGCCAAATAGGCCCAGGTGCCCAGAACTTCCCGACATGACTCGGGGTGAAGGTGAAACAAAGTCACTTGGTCTCGGTACAGTCGATCCAAAGGAACGGCTAGGTTTTCTCCTACCATTTCGGCAACGCGCTGGGCATGGGCCATGCCGCAAACCATAAGAACAGGAGTTGCGTTATGGGCTAATTGCGTCAATCGAGCGGCCATGGCCATTTCTCGACGACCATCCTGAGCATTGCTAACCCTACTCAAATTGCTTTGGAGATAAGCCTCCACAAAAGCGCGATGACCAATACGATGAACTGCATAGGCGTCAGGAAAAGACTCGTAATAGTCCGGATAGTTTTCTAAATCTAAATCTATGCAATGCACGGAAGTGCCGAGTTCTAATCCTGTGCGCATTGCTTCGACAAGCGGGTCGCCTGGTTCAATTAAAAAATAGACGTTTTGGTTTTGCTGGTCACGGTATCGTACTCCAGAAATGCGCGGAAGGCGTCGAACCGCCTTTAAAAAAAATTTTTCTAAAGAATAAGGAAGCTCTACGGCAATTATTCTTGGTTTGATGCGATGAATAGCTTGTATAACCACTTGAGAAAATTCTAATTGCTCATGAAGAATTGGTAGCACATATACATTTTCCCGAGTTTTAAAAATATATGGTTCGTGGGGCCAGACAGGAACTAAAGGCGAATTCATTAGACCAATTACTCCATAATATCCGAGGAAAAACGAAGAGCATCTTCTCCAACGGTCATTTTAAGTGCATTGCGAAATGCTAGTACAGTGGATTTTTGAATTGTCTTTTTATCTGCATGAGTTGTTTTTTTATTTGCATGTATTGTTTTTGCTGCATAACGGGCAATGTTTATGCCGTCTCTGACAGTAAAAGGGGCGTCCTCTTCGTGGGCGCGCTGAAGAAAACGAACTACGTAATGAAGAATTTGTTCTTCGACAAAAGGAAGGTTCTCTTTTAAAGCAGCTAGTTCGTCTTCCGAGTCGGGAAAATCCAGATAAATTTGGGGCATGAGTCGAGAATGAATATATTCAGGTATCTCAAATGTTGATGCGTCGTCATTCATAGTGGCGCAAATGCGAAACGCTGGATGCGCTTTGATTTTAATTCCCGCTACAATAGATTCCACATATCGACGATTATCCAATAAGGGAGCAAGTGAAGCCCAAGACTTTTCGCTCATACGATTGCCTTCATCGAGTATACAAATTCCACCGCGAATCATGGCAGTAACCAAGGGACTGGCAGAATATTCAATACCGCCCTGGGCGCCGACTACCGGAGTAATTAATAAATCTTCCGGTCTGGTATCCATGGTTGCCTGCGCAATATAGACATCGCGTTTTAGAAATTTGGCACAGGCATAGGCGAGAGTAGTTTTTCCGACCCCAGGTTTGCCAATAATGCGGGGGTTCAGAGGGATGTCGCGATCGTCAAGAACAAACCAGGCTGCAAGAAGTTGATCGACTACTTCATCTTGGCCTACCCAGCGAATATCCAGCAGGTCGGGATGAGAAAGCCGGAGACGAACACCGTCAATCTCTACTATTTCACTTGTGCTCATTTTCTGGAAGCTCCTTATTGCTCATAGCTATAGGATGGTGAAAACGTCGACATTGTATCCGAAATCTGCTGAAACCGAAGCAAGGGATAAAAACAAGACCGATTATTTCGCAGCAAGATAGGTTGGAGAGAGAGGTGCCTGCTTAGCATTTTTGATTGCGAAGCCGCATCGTGAAGTAGAGCGTCAAGGTGATGTTTGATCATAGACGCAAAGCGCGTCTGGGTCACTTCATCTTTTATAGCAAGGAGGCAAAAGATGGAGAAAATGAGCGTGCTTACCAAAACAGCCCTCATTCTGGCAATAATTGGAGCTATCAACTGGGGGTTGATAGGATTTCTGAACTGGAATTTAGTCAATGCCATCTTTGGAGGCCCCAGTCAGGGGACCTATGGGGCGATTAGCCGAATTATCTACGCAATAGTAGGAGTGGCGGGCATTGCTCTGGCTGTTCTATACTCTCGACTGCGAGAGGCAGGAAAAGCACATGTTAGCCGACGCGCAGAAGTGCGGCCCTAGGTTGGCGTTTGGCGTTTGGCAAATGGTTGTCTTTCATTGAGGCGAGTGAGAGAGGTTGGATAGGGATGCGGATGAGCGGAATAAAAACCTTTTCGTTCATCCGGGTATCTGCCTACAGGTTTTCCAAGCAAATACAAAATTGAGGTATTGAGGTATACATGTCCGAGCAGTTTGATTTCTTAGTAATTGGGGGGGGAGTCTCTGGTCTTTTTTTTGCTATTAAGGCTGCCCGGTACGGAACCGTAGCCATCCTCACTAAAAGAAGCAAGAGCGAGTCGGCAACTAACTATGCTCAAGGTGGTATAGCCGCTGTTCTTTCAGAGGAAGATTCTCACGAAGCTCATTATCGAGACACCTGGGAAGCAGGGTGCGGGTTGAATCATCCCGATGCGGTGGATGTATGTGTGCGCGATGGTTCTCAGAGGATTCACGAGCTTATGGCTTTAGGGGTGCGTTTTTCACTTCGTAATGGCAGTAGCAAGTTGGATCTGACTCGCGAGGGAGGGCATTCCAAGCGACGAGTGGCCCATTATGATGATTTGACTGGGAGGGAAATTGAGCGCGCTCTGCTGGTTGCTTGTGAAGACAATCCCAATATTGAATTTTTTCCCTACTCCATGGCCATTGATCTGATCACTGAGCAAAAACTTGGTCGTTCACTATCCAACCGTTGCTTAGGAGCTTATGTGCTGCTTAGTGATGGTTCAGTAGAGACTTTTTTGGCGAAAGTAACTGTATTGGCAACCGGAGGCGCAGGAAAAGTATACCTGTATACTTCCAATCCGGATGTATCTACTGGTGACGGCGTAGCCATGGCCTATCGCGCGGGAGCTCGTATAGCCAACATGGAGTTTTATCAATTCCATCCTACCTGTTTGTTCCATCCTCAAGCCAAAAGCTTTTTGATCAGCGAATCTCTGCGGGGAGAAGGCGGAATTTTAAGGCTGCGTACCGGTCAGCCGTTCATGGAAAAATATCACTCCAAGGGAGCCTTGGCGCCTCGCGATATAGTAGCCCGGGCAATTGATGCGGAGATGAAACGCAGTGGCGAAGAATGCGTTTTTCTTGACATGACGCATTTGTCCAAAGCTTTCTTGATGGAGCGGTTTCCTCATATCTACTCCACCTGTAAGGAATTTGGAATCGACATTACTGCTCAACCAATTCCAGTCGTTCCGGCGGCACATTACATGTGCGGAGGAGTAACCACTGACTTGCGTGGGCAGACTACGGTTGCGCACCTGCTAGCTATCGGCGAAGTCGCCTGTACAGGACTGCACGGCGCTAATCGCCTGGCCTCCAATTCGTTGCTGGAAGGAGTGGTGTTTGCAGCTCGCGCAGCCGAGTATGCCAAAGACAATATTGGACAAATGGATTCGTTACCAACTCCTCCTGCTTGGGACCCTGGTCAAGCGGTGGATTCTGATGAAAGCGTGGTAGTAACCCAAAATTGGGACGAGCTGCGACGATTCATGTGGAACTATGTAGGCATAGTGCGAACCGATAAACGTTTGGCGCGGGCGCGCCGCCGCCTCGAGTTGTTGCGAGAAGAAATTAAAGAGTATTATTGGCGATTTAAGGTTGATCGCGACACTCTGGAACTGCGTAACATTGCGGACGTGGCCATGCTGATTGTGGAATGTGCGATGCGTAGAAGGGAAAGTCGGGGGCTGCATTTCACGTTAGAGTTTCCCAAAAATGATGACGCCCGTTGGCTTCAGGACACGGAAGTGTTGCGCGCCGAATTAGAGCCAGTACGTGGTTAATTTGTTAGACTCTAGAGAATCGGTCGCTATCATGGGGTGTGAGTTTTCGGGTTGCCAAAAGAAAGTTCCGTCGGAAACGTCTGCGACCGCCCTGGTGGCTTCTAGCTGGTTTGTTGCTAATTGCTCCTTTAGTTCTACTTAACTGGGCGGTGTCTTATTTTGGAAAAACCCGGGTGTTTCCGTTATCGATTTTTTTTATTCCAGAGAAAGCTGGAGCGCTGGCTAAATATGGCAAGCATCACTTACTATTTCTAGCCAGAGAACAACCAGCTCTTGCCCCAGTCGTTGCTTCTGCGGGGGCTCGATACCGACTTCCTCCGGGGTTGTTGGAAGCAGTTGTGCAAGTAGAAAGTGGTTTTGATCCCTATCGTATTTCTCCTGCTGGAGCCATGGGACCGGGCCAGCTTATGGCTTCTACCGCCCAGGGATTGGGGGTAGATGATCCTTTTGATGTTGTTAAGTCTATGGATGGAAGCGCGCGCTATTTGGCTGCTAACTTAAAACGTTTTAAAAAAATTACTCTGGCAGTTGCTGCCTACAATGCTGGCCCGGGAGCAGTAACTTCTGGGCGCATCCCCAGAAACGGAGAAACTGAATACTATGTAAAAAAGGTGATGCGTGAATACCAGCGGCGTCGGCAGCAGATTCGGCGAAAGAAGAAAGTTGCAGTGCATTGAAGGCCCACATTTATTGCTAGGGAGAGAAAATGGAGCCACCGTCTAACCGAGCACCGGGGAGAGACCCCGAATACAATTCCTCTTCAGAAGTGCATCGTAGCGAAGACGAAAACTCTACCGAAGGTGCTGAGCATGGAGAAAGTCGTGGGCTTTCCGACATGTTACGTAAAGCCATGGTTGCGGGGCTTGGTTCAGTGTTCATGTCCGAAGGAGGAGTGCGCGCTCTGTTCAAAGACCTCAAGCTTCCTAAAGATGTAATGGGGTACATGGTCTCTCAAGCCGAGCGCAGTAAATCGGAATTCTATCGAGTGATTGGCGATGAACTACGAAATTTTTTAGAAAGTTCAGCCTTGCATAAGGAGATCTCTAAGCTTCTTGCAGACATGACCATCGAGATAAAAGCAGAAGTTAAGCTACGTCCTGAAAGTCAGGGTGGCCCAGAGGTAAAAGTTAACTCGGCCGGTGTGCGGCGCTCTCGCGAGGAATAAGTAGTAGTGGACAGAACTAACCTATGGCGTCGGTTGCTGTTGATATTGGTAGTGGCTGGCTCGCTATCCTTATGGTTGCAGTCGTCTCCTCGAGAAACCACTTTATATTGGCGTTTAAATGGAAAAAGCGAGAATCTTTCGCGCCTGCAAATTGATCTCTGGGAGATGACCGAAAAATCTCCTAGTAAGCTTGTCCGTCACACGGAGCTTTTCTTTTCGGTAGAAAATCCTGCCCCCGAAGTAGTTAGCCAGAGCGTTAAACTTGGGAAGGGCAACTATCGTGCAGAGGTAGTTTTATATTATGCAACACCAGAACGAATAGAAAAAATTACTGCAAATTTTGCTTTTGATCAGCAAGAGGCGATGGAAATATCGCTAACGAAAACCGCGCATTCTTTGCTTGTGCGCTCTTTACTAGCATAACACACAAGCTTTCTTTTGGCTTGAGGGGTCTTTTTCTGGCGGTGAGTCAAAACCGACTCGCTTGTTTGTAAAAATATTACATTGATAGCAGAATTTTACATGTCGCTAGAGCATCTTTTGTTGGTATTAAACTGGCAATGAATAACTATGCTCAAAAAAACGATTTATTCTTTGGAGGAGGGGCATGAGTTCAGGAAATACTCGCGAATATCGCACCAAAAAGTATGCGTAATTCCTGCCCGCAGTGCGTGTAGCGATGGCACAAAAAAAAGCGTGAAGAAATACAAATAACTAAATTGATGAGTAGCATCGGAGAGAAACATATGCTCGCAGCGAATTCTTGGAACCAGAGCGCCACGAACGACACTTGCAACGCGATCATCCAAATCGCGGAAACGAATGGTAATTACATTTCTCCTAGCCTGGTTTTACAGCAGCCGTGGAAAAAATCCATTTATGAGAATACTCAATCGCTTGGTTTCAAGCGTCCAATAAACTTGCTTGTGCCGGGCAAAACTTGGCTTATGAAAAACTTGCTTGCCTGGTTAAAGCATACTGACGGTGTTTGTGCACATGTAATCTTTGGAAATAGTGCTCAAGAAAAAATTGAGTTGGCATTGGAATTATGTGAAGCGGCAGAGAATTTGGGTTGGTATGCGGGTATAGTTACCTCCCCGGAAGCGAGCAGTAAAAAAAGCAAGCTCCATAATCTTCAAAAATGGGATTGGTCGCGGCCTATGTTGGTAGTAGCAGATTATGCTGACCAGAGGGCGAAATACATACATAATCAGTTTGAGGAGATGGCCAAAAAATCAAAAGCAAAAGTTCCTAAACTATTGCTTTTAGAGAATTGTAAAAGTCATAGCTCCGATTGGATGCTTTGTGTATTTTAGAAAATATTGAACATGCTACACGAAAGGATGTGCGCTTGAAAAGTTAAGCTGCTTCCCGCCAAACGGGTTCGAACGAAAGTGTGGTAGCAACTGACACTGACAATTGCCACTGATAAATTGCCAATTTGGGCTGGCATGGAGTGTTTCTTGAAATATAGTGTGCATATTGCAAGTTCTTACTCGATCGATCAATAAGACTACATGGTGGGCATATGAAGAAAGCTGTTTTTGGAGTAGTGGTAATTATTTTGGGTGCTGCTTGGACTTTACCTGTATATGCAAAACAACAAGTCACTCGCACTCATGCTTTGGTGCTGCAAGGAGAGCCTAAGTATCCCTTGCATTTTCAGCATTTTGATTACGTTAATTCCAATGCCCCTAAAGGAGGCCAGTTCCGACTTTCTGCTACCGGAACTTTCGATACTCTAAATGCTTTTACCCTTAAAGGAGTGCCCGTAATAGGAACGGGTTATTTGTACGATACTTTGATGACGCCTTCGGCGGACGAGCCCAATACTGCATATGGATTGCTGGCCGAGTCAGTAGAAATTCCTGCCGATTGCTCGTGGGTTAAATTTAACTTGCGCAAAGAAGCTCGCTGGCAAGACGGCCGTCCGATAACTGCCGATGATGTTATTTTTAGTTTCGAAACATTAAAAACTAAAGGTCACCCAAATTATCGTTTTTATTATGCTAGTGTTACCAAGGCTGTAAAAATTGGCCCGAGTGAAGTAAAGTTTGTCTTTGCGGAGGGACAAAATCGTGAATTGCCTTATATTGTAGGTCAATTGCCAATTTTACCTAAACACTACTGGAAAAACAAAGATTTTACTAAAACTACTTTAGAAGCTCCTTTGGGAAGTGGGCCCTATCGAATTGCTAAAGTAGTGCCTGGTCGTTCTATTACTTACCAGCGCAATGCTAAATATTGGGGTCGTAATCTGCCTGTAAATCGAGGAAGTAACAATTTTAATATAATTCATTATGATTATTATCGGGATTCTACTGTTGCATTACAAGCATTTTTGGCTGGGCAGTACGATTTTCGATTGGAAAATACCGCTAAGGATTGGGCTACAGCCTACAGTACGCATGCAGTAAAGGAAGGAAAAATTAAAAAAGAAGAAATTCATCACCGCAATTCTCAAGGAATGCAAGCCTTTGTTTTCAATCTGCGCAAACCAATTTTTCAGGATCGGAGGGTGCGTCAGGCTTTGAACGCGCTATTTGATTTCGAGTGGAGCAATAAAAACCTTTTTTACGGCCAATATACCAGGAGCAAAAGTTATTTCTCGAATAGTGAGTTTGCAGCTACCGGGCTTCCCTCTGCGCTTGAAAAAGAAATACTTCTTCCTGTTAAAGGTCAGATTCCAGATGAGGTTTTGACACAAGAATTCTGGTTGCCAGTTACTGATGGTTCTGGCCGTATTCGCCAGCAAACCAAGCAAGCATATGAGTTGCTGAAATCTGCTGGATGGGAAATAAAAAACGGCAACTTGACTAACAAAAAGACTGGCAGGCGATTTACTTTTGAAATTCTTTTGGATTCCCCAACTTTTGAACGAATAGCCCTTCCTTTTGTGAAAAACCTCAAACGATTAGGTATTAAAGCTCGCTTGCGTACAGTGGACGACGCACAATACCAACAAAGAGTTAAAAATTTTGATTTTGATATGATTGTAGATATTTTTGCACAGAGTTTATCACCAGGAAACGAACAGCTTGATTATTGGGGATCAGTAGCCGCTAAAGAACCAGGGAGTCGCAATACCATTGGCATACAGAATCCAGCAGTGGATTACCTCATCAAGCAGATTATCGCCGCTCATGATCGGGAAAGTCTAGTTGCTCGAACCCGGGCTTTAGATCGAGTTCTATTATGGAACTACTACGTAATTCCCCACTGGTATTCGGGCAATTATCGCGTGGCTTACTGGAATACTCTTTCTCGACCGGCGAAGACCCCGCCTTATCAACTAGCTTTGGAAACCTGGTGGTCGTCTGCACTGACTGCAGCTAAGGCTAAAACTGAGTAATCTTAACCACTCGTGCCATCTATGATTGCATACATTGTTCGTCGTTTGTTGTTCTTGGTGCCCACCCTCCTGGGTATCATGGTAATGAATTTCGTGATAGTTCAAGCGGCTCCTGGCGGTCCGGTCGAACAAATGCTGGCTCGTATTCAAGGACAAGCTAGCGATCCTACCGCGCGAATTTCTGGTTCCAGTCAGGGAGAAAGCAAAAACAGTGACCGGTCGGCATCGGCAGGGCGCAGTATGAGTAACAAGTATAGAGGGGCTAGGGGAATTGATCCGCAAGTAATTAAAGAGCTAGAGCATCAATTCGGTTTTGATCAGCCTGCTTATAAGCGCTTTCTTAAAATGATGAAGGCCTACCTTAGTTTTGATTTTGGACGTAGTTTTTATCAGGATCGCAGCGTTATTCAACTTATCGCAGACAAATTACCAGTATCTATTTCATTAGGGCTTTGGAGTACGCTACTAGTTTATTTTGTTTCAATTCCTCTGGGCATACGCAAAGCGGTTCGACACGGAACTCACTTTGATGTTTGGACCAGCACTATTGTAGTATTAGGAAACGCTATTCCTAGTTTTTTGTTTGCCATTTTACTAATTGTGCTTTTTGCTGGTGGTCATTACTTTCAATGGTTTCCCCTAAGAGGACTGGTTTCCGAAAACTGGCCGAGCTTGGGTTGGCCGATGCGTATAATAGATTATTTTTGGCATATAGCGCTGCCAGTCTTGACCATGGTGATTGGCGGATTTGCTGGCTTAACTTTGTTGACCAAGAATTCCTTCTTGGAAGAAATTCACAAACAGTACGTGACCACTGCAAGGTCCAAAGGTATTAGTGAAAACCGGGTGTTGTATGGCCACGTTTTTCGAAATGCCATGTTAATTGTTATTGCTGGTTTTCCCTCGGCATTTATAGGGATTTTGTTTACCGGGTCATTGCTGACCGAAATAATTTTTTCATTGGATGGTCTGGGGCTTTTAGGATACGAGGCAGCAATTCATAGAGATTATCCAGTTGTGTTTGGTACTCTTTATGTGTTTACCTTGCTAGGTTTGCTTCTTAATATAGTTAGTGATTTGAGCTATCATGTAATAGATCCGCGTATTGATTTCGGAAATAGGGAGGTATAAATTTCGTGAAATGGCCGATTTCCTTGTCGTTTTCTCCTCTTTCGCAGCGCCGTTGGGCTAAGTTTCGTTCTCATCGGCGAGGTTACTGGTCATTATGGATTTTTTTGACTTTGTTTGGTTTATCGCTTTTTTCTGAGCTTATTGCTAATGATAAGCCCATATTACTTCGTTTCAATAAAAAAATTTATTTTCCTGTATTGGTTGAGTATCCAGAAACTGAATTCGGAGGTTTTTTGCCTTCAGAAGCCGAATATCGAGACCCTGAGGTTGCTGAGCTAATCAAAGCTGAGGGATGGATGATTTGGCCTCCCATTAGGTTTTTTTATAATACAATTAATTATGATTTACCAGTTCCCGCGCCATCTCCACCTACCACTACCAATTGGCTGGGAACCGATGATCAAGGGCGTGACGTGGTTGCGCGTCTTATTTATGGTTTTAGAATTTCAGTTCTTTTTGGGCTAATTTTGACACTTTTTAGTACAATTATTGGTGTTGCTGCGGGGGCGCTGCAGGGATATTTTGGCGGATGGGTTGACTTATTGTTTCAAAGAGGCATTGAAATCTGGCAGGGATTGCCGGTATTGTATTTGCTGATCATTCTGGCAAGTGTGATTGAACCAAGCTTTTGGTGGCTATTAACTCTAATGTTGGCTTTTAGCTGGATGACTTTGGTGGGAGTAGTGCGAGCAGAATTTTTTCGAGTACGCAATTTTGATTATATACGTGCTGCACGCGCATTAGGGGTGGGTGATGTTAAGATCATGTATAGGCATATATTGCCAAACGCTATGGTAGCAACATTTACCTTTCTTCCTTTTATTCTTAATGGCGCCATTACTACGCTGACTGCTTTAGATTTTTTGGGATTTGGTTTGCCGGTTGGTTCTCCATCATTGGGTGAACTGTTGCAACAGGGAAAGAACAATTTACAGGCGCCGTGGCTGGGTTTAACCGCTTTCGCAGTATTGGCACTAATGCTTAGCTTGCTGATATTTATTGGTGAGGCTGTTCGTGATGCCTTTGACCCTCGCAAAGCCGAGTTTTCATAAGTCTTAACAGGTCACTCTAGACTTACGCTATGTTGTTGACAAACATAGCCAATAGGGTCCATCTCTCGTTAGGAAAATTGAAAGATAATCTGAACGATGACGATTTCTCAGTCTTCTGTAAGCCGAAAGCTTCTGCTCTTCGTTGCAGCACTAACGCTCCTCTGCACATATTGGATGCTTCGTGTAAAACCAGTCCGATACGGTGATGGCCAAGAGTACCTGTTCATGATCGAAAGCTTGCGGTCACATGGCACTCCCGAGCTTCGGCAGACTGATATTGAAAAAGCTGCATCCAAGCCAGGATTCAGTCCTTTTAACGAGCGATATGACGAAAACTGGACGCCGTATTTTGGCTATTTCCAATCGCTCGATGGCTCGTGGTACTCACAGCATTTCTGGGCATACTCATTGGCGTGCTTACCTATTCGCTTCCTGCTTGAGATCATTCACAAGGACACGCGAATGGCAATGCAGATGACTAATGCCGCTCTTTTTGCCGCACTACTATGGTTTATTGCATTGCGCAGATCGCTTACCAATGGACAAAAGCTTCTTGCAATTCTCCTTACTACCTGCTCGCCGTTTTTCTGGTTCCTTCATTGGACTCACAGCGAAGTATATTTGTATGTAATGGTTTCGCTTGCCCTGGTTTTGGCATATGAGGGCAGCATTCGCGCGGCGATTCTGTGCGCGTCCTTCGCAGCCGTGCAAAACCAAGCGATAACCGTTTTGGTAGGATTACTTGTTCTGCGTGGCATCGTAATCTCCTGGAAAACTAAAAATTGGCGTATCGCATTAGGCGGTTTCGCAGCAGCCTCGATCAGTACACTTTCGCCACTTTATTATTGGTTTCATTTTGGACGACCCAGTCTTATTGCACCCGAAAGCCTTCTGCCTAAATGGAAGCGAATGCTGGAATTGTTATTCGGCCTCGACCTTGGAATGCTACCGTTTATCCCTATTGCACTGCTTCTCATGTTGGGGTTGGTAGCGTGGGCAACTTGGAAGGAACATGGTCGCGCGTTCGAAACACAAATCTTCGTAGCCTTGCTCACCTTGCTTGCATCTTGTTCCTCTGTGGACAACTGGAATGCGGGAACAGTCGGCCCAAGCCGCTACGTAGTTTGGATGCTTCCTTTGGTCTTCCTTCCCCTGGTGCTGCGTGTGCCAATGCTTTGGTCTCACCGATGGGCTCGCGGACTTTTAGTAATTGGTGTCGCGTTGCAAGCAGCCATCGTTGGCTCGGTTCTATGGCGATCGGACCGAGGATTTCCAACCTATGTAGACAACGATAGGTTTTCAAGTATCTCCAAATTCACCTTGAATCATTTGCCGAGCCTGTACAACCCCGACTTTCAGACTTTTTGCGAACGCACCCTTGGAGGAGGGGCAGAATGTCTCGATCCGACGGTTTTCCGAGTGGGTGATAAGTGCCGCAAAGCTGCTGTCACGTGTAATGGGCTGGCCTTGCTCAAAGAACAATGTGGCGCTCCAACCAATGAGCCCAATTGTTCCGAACAAAAAAACGGAACATGGCAGTATGTAAACTATTAGCGCGTGTCCCCATATCCGGCACCACGCCCTCCGTCATTCCCGCGAAAGCGGGAATCCAGGAGGCACCACAGTCGAAAGACCAGCTTGCATTCCGATCTGACCTTTGGTTTAGGCTTTGGATGGCGTTACGATTGTCGTTGGACGAGAGTAAGTGGTCTCAAATTCGTGGT
>JBNKEI010000136.1:0-57945 GCA_050288705.1 Myxococcales bacterium | reverse complement strand
CTGGAAAAGAACTGGTTGCGCGAGCGCTCCATGGGCGCTCGTTCCGTCGTGATGGTCCACTGGTTACTATAAATTGTTCCGGTTTTTCAGAGTCCCTCACGGATAGCGAGCTTTTCGGACATATCAAAGGGGCTTTTACGGGTGCGCAGAGCGATAAGAAAGGCCTTTTCGAAGCGGCCCACGAGGGAACACTCTTTCTTGATGAGATTGGCGAACTTCCGATGAATCTCCAGCCAAAGTTGCTTCGTGCGCTGGAGTTGGGAGAGGTGCGACGGGTAGGAGCTACCAGTTCACGTCAGGTTTCGGTTCGGGCAATTTCCGCGACGCACCGAGATCTCATAGCTCACGCAGCCGCCGGAAAATTTCGCGAAGATCTCTATTACCGAATGTCGGTTATTCCGATTCACCTTCCGCCCCTACGAAATAGGCGCGGGGACATTCGACTACTGACTCAGCACTTTTTTACGCAAATTGCCCCTCGTGATTCGAAGATTAGTTGGTCGGAAGAGGCCCTTAAGAAGCTTGAGGATTATCACTGGCCGGGAAATATTCGCCAGCTCAAGAATGTGCTGCAAAGAACGCTGCTCCTCCGCAACCAGCAAACGGTTATTTCGCCGGAGACAGTCGTCCTCGAAGAGGTAGGAGGATTGGGATCTCGTGCAAACGCCCCTGTCCGTCGCGCGAACGATAATTGCACGCTCAATGTAGAAGGAAAGAGTCTCGAAGAGGTCGAACGCGAAGTTATTCGCCTTTCGTTGCGGCGGCATCGGGGCAAGAGAATTTCGGTGATGAAAGAGCTACAGGTATCCAAAACAACGTTGATAAAAAAAATATCCGACTGGGGACTTCAGAACGAAGGGCTTCCAGAAAGCGAGTGGAGATTATCCGCAAAAGAAGGGGATGTCGAATAGTCCGATTTGATGGTCACTTTTTTGCGCGCGAGAGCAGCGCGGAACTTACCAACAGTTGCGTAGAATTTGTCCTGATTGTCTACCAACCAATACCAAATTGCCAGATGATTTCGGTGGGATAGTAAGAGCGACGTTCCGTATCGTTTCCCCGCAAAGGCAGAACATTGGTAGCCACCCGAATATCGGTATATAGACGAGTAGAATACTCCCGCATGAAGATCACACCAGTTTGCACATAGGGAGCAAGGGATACTCCTCTGATATCACCACCTATGATGCGGGGAATTACTCCTCCGCCGATGTAAGGTGAAATGCTGCTTTCAGTGAGGTAGTAACTGGCGCCCATTTCGGCGTAGGCCCCGCCATAAGAATCACGTTCGGAGGCACTGCTGGGAATTAAAAAACCGGCACCAAGTTCTAAAAAGTAGCGAAGGGACTCAAGCCTGGCATCAAAGCCAATGCTTACTAGGGGATCGAATTTTCCGCTGATTACTGGAAATATCAAAGATGATTTTACTCCCAGATTTTTTTTTGCACGTATTCTTTGCGCGGGATTGGTTTTCAGTTTGGTAGTATTATCCAAGGCATGGGCTTGGTCGATCGGCGTTTTTTCCAACAAGGCGCGGGAGATACGATCTCCTACTTCAATCATGTCATCCAAGGAAACGGCAGTCATTTGCGCTCTGGCAATTTGTTTTCCGGTGCTTGAGCGACGAATAGCATCGATAAGTATTTTTGTATCCAGAGCAATAGCGTTAGTTTCAATATATTCAAAAACATTTAATTCCTGGGCGGCAGATGCCAGGTTGCCTTCCTCTCGAACTGCGCGGTTAGCTCTTTCCGGAGGTATGACTTTTTTGCCAGAAATTTTCGCATATTGCTGAGCAATGACTGCTCCCACTGCCTCGGCTTGCTGAGGCGTAAGATTGGTTACCTGAACAGGAAAAATCGCGATATCGGCTGCCCATGCTGAGGATGCCCAAACAATAATCATGATTTTTATAAGTAATTTCATAGCTTTTTCCATGCTTGCGGTCTGCTACATATCGACTCTTATGTGCGCTGATTAACACTGTTGTGATGATTGTGATGCATTGGACATGCCAGCGTGTTTGCTGATCTGGCAAGTGGTAAATTTGCTTAATAATTAAAAAAACTGAGTAGCGGCTAGTTAAGTCAAACTGGAAAACTGCAAATCGAGAATGGAAGAGCGACATCTTTGTCTGAGGTTTGAAGTAAGAGCACTGGCTGAAAACTAAGTCAGATATGCGAAGACGTACTTTCCTGCTTGCTTGTCGATCTTGCTTGTCGGATCTAGGGCGTGTCTCCATATCCAGCACCACGCCCTCCGTCATTCCCGCGAAAGCGGGAATCCAGGGGGCGCCACAGTCGAAAGACCAGCCTGCATTCCGATTTGACCTTTCGGTACGAAAAGACGTCACGCAACTACGCTGCCGTTGTCGCTATGGGTTGCGCAATGCTATGGCTGAGAATCTGAACGAGCAGATACCAATCACGGGACGCCGCGATGACAAAGCAGCCCGCTGTTTACATGCTCGCAAACAAGCGGAACGGAACGATCTACGTCGGCGTGACCAGCGACCTCGTTCAACGCGTCTGGCAACACAGAAATGATCCAGATGCTTGGCAAACCCCGTCCTTTAGGACGGAGCGGCGATGTCGGATATAGGGACATGCCCTAGTCGGTGTGGTGTTGGAGTGGCAAGTCTGTGGAAAGTTGGACTGAGCATTCCAGGTTATGTCCAAGCTCTGGTTTATGGAGTAGAGCGTTTAGATAGGTTTCAATATAGCGTTCCACCATAGTGTTACACCCAAACCGCTTGGCGGCATGGTCTCTACAGTGCTGGCGATTGAAGCCATCAATATGATTGGTGAGTATGTGAACCATGTCGGGGAAGTCTTGAGCAATAAAGCCGGTAATTCCCTGATCAATGAGCTCAGGCATCGAGCCTCGGTTAAACGTAATTACTGGGCATCCGCATAACATTGCTTCAATAGCAACCAGTCCAAATGGTTCTTCCCAAATAATCGGAAAAAGCAGAGCCTTAGCGCTGGAAAGAAGCTTAACTTTTGGTCCATGCGAAAGCTCCCCTAAATACTCAACATGAGGCCGCTGCAGGCGGGGAAGGACTTCGTTTTGAAAATACTTTAGGTCTTCTTCATGAGGACGCCCGCCGATACGGATGCGCATTTTTGATTGCTGGGCAATATCAATAGCTATATGTGGTGCTTTAACTTCGGAAAGTCTTCCTAGAAAAGCAACATAGTTTCGAGTTGTCGATACCTGGTAACGAGAAGGATCTAGTCCGTGATAAACCACTGTACATCGGGGAAATGGCCCGGAAAGCTCCTGCTGGCGATGACTAATGCAAACGTAAGTCACTTGTGGATACAGCCGACAGAGTTGGCGAAGAAGATGGTGACTAACCTGATGCAGTGTACTAATTATCGGTATTGAAACTAACGGAGCCCAGTGAAGAAAACCGTTGCAATGGGTATGGATTACGTCAAACTGGTTTGGATTTTGAAGTATTTGGCGAATTACAAACGCGCAGTGTTGTAGCTCTACAGAAGAAGAAGGTGGCCAAACAGGGGAAGGGAAATAGGCTTGTACCCTGGCTCGGTATCGAAAACCACCTTTAGAGTTTTTGGTGGAAAAAAGTGTTACCTGGTGCCCCCTGTTTATCAGTCCATCTAGTAGTTCTCCGATTACTAATTCGGTGCCACCGTATTGAGTAGGCGGTACAGTCACAAAAGGAGGTGAGATAACCGCTATGCGTAGTGCTCTTGGGAAATCGGGCTGGCGCATGTCCGCCTTCCTCCCTTCTTCCCAGGGCGACATCCGACACCTCAGAAACATGCAGTTGCATTAGTGAAGTGGCAACTAACCTGAATAGGGTAGGGAAGTTACCGCTAAATATGCCGTAAGATGAGCGGAATATGAATTGGCGAAACTAGAAGGTCAATGCGGAGCAAGTCAAAGACGAGCCAATCGAGCTGCTTGCTCTTAGTGGTGGATTGCGAGACACTGATCGGTTTGAGGTTTTTCCCGAGCCGGAGCACGTTTCGGGAGGGGGGGTATCAGATTGACTTTTTTGTTCACGGTTTGCGGTACATGAACCAAACGGCTATTGATTGCGTTTCTTGTATGGAGGTTGGGGAAAAACTGCTGCTAATGCATGATTTTCAAAACCCAAATGATGATTATGCTATTGCCATTAGAACTTCGGAAAGCACCCATCAGGATGTGCATCTGATTGGTTACTGTCCACGATATCTGTCGAAGGAAATCGCTGCATTCCGACAAAGAAACATAGAGATTTCTGTTACTGTAAAAAAGGTTAACCAATCTGCGCCTCTTCGATTGAGGATTGCTTGTACTCTTTCTGCGCCTTGGCCAAAAGGGTTCAAAGCTTTTGATGACGATAAATTCGAACCCTGTATCATTAGTGATTGAACGGTTTAGCTAAAAAGCCGTAAGCCAAATCTTGTACAGTTTGTATGGAGGCTTTCGTTTATCCACTCCTTGGTTGAAGAGGGGCATCAGGTTTAGCTGGGAATCGGTGAGATAAAGATAATCATCGGGACCGAGGCACAGGCTATCCGGCCATTGGATTTCTGAATTCTCTGCAACCTTTTCCATAGAACGGTCATAGACCCGGTATCGCTGAATGGCGCTGTTTTCCGGGGAGGTCAGGTACAGATTAAAACGGTGGTCGGTTTCCATTCCGTCTACTGGCCCGGTAGCCGATAGCTTTTCAACCTGTTTTCCTAGTTCGTCTGGGAGAAGTGACTGGTCTCGCAGGAATCGGGTTTCGATGCGGTAGAGGGTCCTTCCGGTCAATGCGTGGTAGTAAAGGTATTTCCTGTTCGTATCCAGGGCTATTCCGTCAGCATGGATCGGGGGTGTTCGGCCACTTTGGTCATGCAGTTCGACTCCTTTCACCTTAAGCGCCACACTCGGTTCTGCCTTGGTGGAGGGATGCTCTGTAAGGAGTCTGCGAATTAGATTCGATTTGAGGTCCACCACCACGATGGCTCCCAAACCTGAGTCGGTTATGTAGGCTACTTGTTCCAGATGATCGATTCGTACGTCGTTAAGATAACTGGCAGACGGTGCTGTCTCTTCGTCAAAGGAAATCACCTGCACTATCCGATCGGTGGCGAGGTCGATTTTTACCAACTTGGCACCCCCCGGCACTACTCCCTTCAATGCCGGAGAGGCGGGATCGAGAATCCAGAGGAAGTCTTTCTTGTCAATATGTACGCTCTGGGTGCATACGAAATGATTTGCGGCGGTCGCGGTTTCGCCGTTCCATTGGTTCCACTGCTGGTTTGGGTATGGGCGCAAGGACCCGTCGGTCATCACCTCTGCTACCGACTGAGCGGGATTCTCAATCCATCGGGGGAAGTTTACAAAGATCCTCCCTCGGCTGGAAACCGCAATGCCTGTAACCTGATCGGTAACCGATGCAAATTCGAATAACCCCTTTTGTCTGTTCTCAGTGGCCATGTTGGTATTGATGACCTCGCGTATATGACAACCGGACGCAAATAAGACCCCGATTGCCATCAATGCAAAAAGGAAGACCATGGCCAAGCTACCCTTGGCTTTCATTAAATCCGACCGTTTCGTTATGGCATTGTTTTTCTTCTCGAGTAACTTTCGTAGAGATTGGTTTTGAGAGGTTTACTGCCACCTAGTCCACCCGGAAAAGAAGGCAGTATTCCTGGCTCAATTCCAATATATCCAAGTTGGGGCTGAAGCACGTACTTGCTAGTATCCATTCCTTTTGTGTAAACGACTGCGTGAAGTTTATCCTGGATTAGGACAGGAACAATTGCCCTTTTGGGAAGGCGAGACCAGTCGTAATTCTCAGTGTGAAATACTGCGCGTATTCTCTCTAAAGACATCAGAGTTTGATAAACACGCAAAAGTGTAACTCCAGGCTGGTCGTTACGTATTGTTTTACGAATTGCGTCCTCTGCTTCTTTTGCTTTTTCGTAAGGGACCTGAGCTATCTCTGCAACGCAATTAATACCGGATTCATAATCCAACCTCGGATGCTCCCAGAAAACGTCATCGTCAGGGCCAGGAGCAAAATCTACGTTGGGATCATCAATGCAATCTTTGATATCGAAATCTTTTAGTTTATGTCTGGGTTTATTTGTTAAACGGCAAGGATTTTTGGGTAGTTGCCGATCCTTCTGAAGAAGTTTACCCTCACTGGAGCGTTGGCGACTGACTGATGAATATGCCTTGCTGGACTTAGCAAAACAATCAACATTAAACGTATTCTGAGACAAAGATTTGCTTTGCGATTTTCCTGAAACTGAGCCAAAAACCGGCGTCTTTCTTGGAGGCTCGAAATTTTGACGTAAATTCATCGCCGAGGTTTGCGCTCGATTGTTTCTCGTTTCAGTCAAGCTGATATTTCGCGGAGTACTGCGAAAATTGGATATTGTTTCTCTTGATGCCATAAAAATTTTCCTTTGTTTCTGTCGGCAAAAACGCTAGTTAGTCATTGTTTTCAACTTGACCAACTCAGCAATAATTGCAGTTGGTCAATATTAAGGAGGCCAGACAACTATAAAAACAGGGGTCGTTTAGGGCCAATAGTCTTAGACAGGCTGCCTGTCAAAAGTCAACAAAGATTCTCGCCGTATAGAAATTCTTGTCATAGGTTTTTCTTGTCTCGCTGAGAACAAATGCTTACCGTTGACAGGTAAGGCCACAAGATTCTAACGTCTACTAATGACTTCTTCGGTTCCACATAGACGCTCGCGTAGGGTAGTGTTGGCTCTGTATATTGCGGTGGCGCTATTTATCTGCGTAA
The DNA here is from genome assembly GCA_050288705.1 of Myxococcales bacterium. Classification (GTDB taxonomy): domain Bacteria; phylum Myxococcota; class Myxococcia; order Myxococcales; family UBA5297; genus JBNKEI01. The sequence goes on along the minus strand of JBNKEI010000136.1, from coordinate 51,176 downwards.
GTGTTGCAATATCAACCTATCGAGGAGCTAAAAAGAAAATGGGTTCACTTCCGCCGCTGACTCCACGAGCGGAAGTTGACGCTGATACTCTATCTTGGTGTATGCACGAGCTAGAAGTCTTGTCTAGAGAATTGAATCGGCGACTAAATGAGACGTTGGCTAGCTGGCCAGCGCGTCGCAGCAGTGTTCAATGGGAAGATTGGTCTCCGGCTTGGAGATCCAAGCTGTTAAGACTGGACGCTCGGTGCAGGCTTTCCCAGGGTGATGTTTCTGGTACAAAAGAACTTAATGCCGCTTATCAGCGACTTTCCGAATTGCACAGTCATTACACTACTCTTGCGGTACAGTTCTCCAAAGAAATTGGTCCCTCTGCTGATCGACTCCATGCGGCAATGAGAAAAGCGCGCGAATCGATTTCTAGGTCGAAGTTCTGATCTGACCATAATTATGACATTGGAAAGAAACTTTATTGCTTCCCTCCTTCGTTTTTGTAACCTTCAGCACTCTTCCTTTTTGAGAAACGAAAGGTTGCAAGAAAACCGTTCAGGCCGAGCTTGTCGAGGCCCGAGGCTTCCTCGACTTCATGCCTGCGGTATTACGCCCGGAAAGACCGTGGTTTTCAATTTTGGTTACTCGCAAAGTGGTTAGTGCTGACTAGTTACTCGTTTTCTTCTTTGCTATCTTCCTGGCTCCAAGGAAGTATTGCTTCGAATTCTCCTTTTTTGTCAGTTAATACTTCATATACTTTAGTGGGGCTATTTGCAGCATTAATGGTGTAAATGGCGACAGTGGCACCAGCTAATTGTTTAGCGTTCTCGTTGTCAGGATAGTGTACGCGCCCTGCTATTCTGTGCCCCAGGGAAAGAGTAATATCTGCAACAGCATTAGTTGTCTGCGGTACTTGTACTATTTTGGCTCCCCAGGGGAGTTTTCGCGCAAACGGTGGCATAGCCACTAGGCGATAAAAACCAGGTTCTAAAAGAGAAAAATAACTTCCATTGGCGTCGGTGTTCAAATTGCTAACTGCCGAGTTTCCGGAATTCTCTGCGGCATTATACGGCTCAATCCGTACGGCAATTCCTGGTACTGGTTCGTTATTGGAGTTACGAATTACTCCTCGTAAAGAACTTTTGGCTAAACAGCGAATTGGCTCTATTTGCGAAGACTCGCCAGACACCGGTAAATCAAGTCGGGTAGTTGCGCAAGCGGAGTCGCTAGGCGGAATTACCGTGAGCTGATACTTGGTTCCTTGCTGAGAAGGAATAAGAGAGGTGGCGAATTGGCCATTAGAATTCGTTCGCACACTGGTGGAGCAAGTTTTTCCAAATAGTGTTTTCCCTACCCAGCGAATTTCCGCCTCTGCTAATGGATTGCCGTCGGGAGTCAAAACCACCCCAGAAACTGTTTGTGGTGCTGCGTCATTCATATCGAATATGGAGAAAGCAAATTTCCCATTGTCTTCACTAGCAAAATCTTGTGCAGGGAGCACTGGGTAGGCTTTGTTGCGATTAGGGTCAGGAACCACTCGCAAAATAACCTGGCTATTGGAATGCGCATATTTAATGGAAAAATTTTTGTTGGTTGCTACAGTTATTTGATGAGAAAGAGGTTTTGAAGAATTGGCTTCCAATATTTGACAACGGTAAAAATAAGAATCGTTAGAATTATGAGTCAAAGTGGCATCCAGGGATACCGCTTTACTATTCAGGGCTAAGTCTGGATCAAGGTTCTGAGCATGTCCCAGTTTTATCGATTTGTGCAGAGGAGGGATAGACTCATCGTTAGAATAAACGAAAATGTCCCATTCTCCCGCAGGTGCGGTTAATGAGTATTTTGCGCTGTTGTTTTCCGATTTGAAAAAAATGGGAAAGGGTAACGCAAGACCAGGAATAGAGCTCGATTTTCCATATGATTCTAGTTGAAACCCCTTAGTATATTCCTGTGAAGCATTGTCTTGAGTTAACAGAGCAAGCGAACCTTGAAGAATGCTCGGCAAAGATAAAGTAACATCGATTCGACGCGAAGTTACATTCACCGGATTAAAATCCTGAATGGTAAAATCTTCTCGATGGGGATGGACGCGCACGGCAAATTCAGTAGAACTAGCGCAACCCTCTTCCCAACAGATATATCCTTCCGGACAATCGGAGTCTTCCGAACAGAAAGAAGCAGCGTTTTTGGAATTATCACGACTACAACTAATCAATAATAGAAGAAACAAAACAAGGCTAGCTTTCATCCTTCGCCTCCGCAAACCAAAATCCAAGAGTAGCTCGTTGCGCTCATGGGGTCGGAGCCGTCGCGAATAATGACCTTTACTACATGAATGCCTAGCGCAAGGTCTTTTGGTGTCCATCGGGGTCCAATGCGTTCGGAGCGCCCAGAAAGAATTATGGATTCCTCGGCGTCAGGAGCGGATCTCTCTGGATCTTTGTCCAAATACCAATAGGCAGTCAAGTCATCGCCGATGTCTTCGTCCACCACCACTTGGATGGCGAGCTCTTGAGAACAGGGAACATTGCGAATACGAATGGGCTGCCAGTTTTTCGGCAGTACGGAAGATTCTACTATATGAGGAAAGCGATTCTCTTGTGCTGTCTTAGAAACACTTTCTGCCAGGGGATCGGTTACTAGACATCCGAATAAACCTAAAAACCCCAGGCATTCTGCTAGCAGGATTAGACTCCAAATCCCTCTCATTCGCCGATGACAGGTGGTTGAGCTGCTGGCTAGGTGCTCATAAAACTTAGAAGAATTGGTACGAGTTGTTCTTGATTGCACGTAGTTGTTTCCTAGGTTTCTGTTTTTTCAATTCTTTCGGTTTCTAGGTGCCTAAAGATTGTTCTAGGATCAACCCCTAGGTCTTTGGCCGTCTTGGTGCGGTTACCATTGTTACGTTCTAGTACTTCGTTAATGTAGTTTTTTTGAAATTCTTCTTTAGCTTGTGTCAAAGAAAGTATTGGAGCAAAATGCTCTGACTTTAAATCCAAGTCTTCCGCGGATATTAAGGCCTTTTCGCCGAGTACAATAGCTTTTTTTATGCGGTTTTCTAGCTCGCGAACATTCCCTGGCCACAAGTATTTTTTCATAGAAACCGTAGCGCTAGGCGAAAATCCTCGCACATTCGAGTTGAGTTGGCATGAATACTTAGAAAGAAAAAACTTTGCGATTACCGGAATATCTTCTACTCGTTCGCGTAACGGAGGGAGATGAATATTAACTTCATTTAATCGGTAATATAAATCTTCACGGAAAGTAAGTTTCTTAATTTCTTCTTCTAAGTTTTTGTTGGTAGCGGAAATTAGTCGAATATCTACGTTTTCTGAACGACTGTCTCCCACTTTAGTGACTCGTTTTTCCTGCAAAGCGCGAAGAATTTTAACTTGAAGATGAAGAGGCATTTCTCCAATTTCGTCCAGAAAAAGAGTTCCACCATGAGCGGCTTGAAATCTACCTTGGCGGGTTGTAACTGCGCCGGTAAAAGCGCCCCTTACATGGCCAAAAAGCTCACTTTCCAAAAGATTTTCTGGAATAGCTCCACAGTTGATGGTTACAAAAGGCCCTTTAGCGCGCGGGCTGCGCTTGTGAATTTCCTTGGCAATTAGTTCTTTGCCAGTTCCAGTTTCTCCGGTGACTAATACGGAAATATCGGTTACTGCTATTTTTTCGGTTTTTTTAAACACGTCTCTCATGCTAGAGCCCGCGCCGATGATTTCACCAAATTGGGTATCTTCTAATTGCTTGCGTAGTTGCTGATTATCTATTCTTAATTCGTTTACCAAAATAGCATTGCGAAGAATTAGAGAAGTCTGCGCGGCCCAAATGGTTAGCAGCTCCAGGCTTTGTGTTTCAAACAATCCAGCAACTGAATCGTTGCCTACGTAGATTATGCCAAAAACCTCTCCTTTTTCGGTGAGGGGGGCACACATTACCGAGAGAAGTTTCAAGTTCACTACTGACTCACTGCTAGAGTATAGCGGGTCTTGTAACGCATCAGATACGATAATCGGTTTTTGCGATTGCAGAACGGTGTTGATAATTGAATCGGAAACTCTATTAATGGCGTTATCAATATTTTCATGGCGTACGTTGCGCGCTACTTTGATATGTGGTTGATTTCCTTCGAATAAAATTAGAAAACCTTTGTCTGCATTTACTAGTTCAATGACCTGGTCTATCATAGTTTCTAATAATGAATTAATTTCATAGTGTCCAAGTAACGTTTGACTAAAAGAAACCAACTTTTGAAGGACAGAAGCGTCTCGTATAAGGACGTTACCAGTTGTTGCTGTGATTGTTTCGTTGCTTGGTTCATCATCCAATTCACTGTTTGAAGAGTCAGAAAAAACCATTTGCGAATCGCCAAGAACGACAATATCGCCATTGCTCAATACAGTTTCCTGAATATTTTTTTTGTTAACTCGAACAGGACTATCGTGGGAGCATAGTCGGCATTGATTTCCATCCCACTCTAAATGAAGAACGCTAGAAGGTATCGTGGGGTCATCAATTACTAAATCATTTTCCGACGACCTTCCTACGCTGGTAATACGTTTTACAATAGAGAATAACTTTTGCTGTCCGTTGAAGAGTTTGACCGTCAAAAGAGGCATTGGAAACGTCCTTATGTTAATCTTATAGGCTAAAATCGACCTGTAATCCCGAATTGGGCTCCTTGTTGAGTAAATGTAGTTAAAGGAGTAGGTGCTGCGTAGAACTGGGTATTGGGCGACTTGGAAGACGATTTTTGAGATGAAGGAGAAGAAATGCTTGGGGAACGCGAGGGCATTGGCACCCATGTTACCGTCTCATCCTGATGATGCCATATAGCGTCAACTACCCCGATTACATAAAGGGCACCGGTAACAGCAAAGGCAATCCAGTTGGCAGCTCTCCATTTTTTTGCTGCCGAAAGCTTATCTGATGGAATTGTGTAGTCAGCACCAATGAAGCTTTTGGTTCTTTCGTAAGTTACTAAAGTGGTGGCTAGCGCAATTCCCTGTCCAACGCCTAACAAAACCCCTTCGCGCATTCGATTTTGTTCCATTTGCGGGGCCCCGAAGGGAAGAAAATCAGTTAGATAATGATGTTTTTCTACGCGTTGAATAAAAACCATTGTTTCGTTTTCCTTCTTATTTCTTTCTTCAGCATCGAGGAGATCTTTTTTTCTTTTTTCCGCAAGTATTTTTTCTTGCTCAATATTTCTTTTTCGTTGCCGAATTGGTTCTAATAATTTAGCATTTTTTTCTCTAACGTCGTCGAAATCCATTATTGCTGCTGGAGGAATAACCAATGGATCAAGTTCATAGTCTGGGTCCATGCAGAGAAGCTTTAGAAAAGACGAACGTGCTTGCGGGTTGCGTCCTAAGTAAAAATTTGATAGGCCATGCATGCGCCACGCTTCTAAAAGAGCTGAATTTTTAGAAAGCAGTTTTTTAGAAAACAAACTTTCGATTATTTCTATAGCAGTTTGGTATCGGCCATAATCAAAATTAATTCGAGCAAGTTTTAGTGAATCGTATTCAGCTTGCGCATTGGCAAATATGGCAAAAGCTCCAAAAACTCCAAAAAATTTCAGTGCTAAAAGCAGTTTTTTCATTGCTTTTCCAATTCTATGGAGAGTTCTTTAACCTTGCCAGCGGTGAAGTCGGCAGTGAGCTCATAATCTCGATATCCAGAACGGAACGCACGAATCTTTGCTTTTCCTCTGAGGTGACCTTCGGGAAGAGGAACGGGAACAGGGTCGGTTTCCGAATCGCCAGAGCTGCCGCTTGAAGGCATGCCGTTGATTAAGAATCTCATGTCTTTTAGAGAGCTCTTGATGACCAATAATGCTGGCTTCTGTTCCAAATCGATGACGAATTGTTGAAGCGGAGCATTGTCGGTAGCCGATAAAACGTCGATTTCCTGTTCTATAGGCCAAGAGTAGTCGCTCTCTATTTTCAGTTGGTGCTTGCCTACGGGAATCTGGCCTTCAAATGTAGGCGAGTGAGGATTCAATAGTTTCTGGTCTAAATAGATGCGGGCGTATTGCTGCGGGCGGATTTTGATGGCAATTTTGCGCATCGAGGTGGTGTCAGAATTATTTACTGGATTGGTTTTGAGAGAAATAGAGGTATTAGAAAGAAATCTGGTGGCATCGGTTGGCTTTGATTTTTCCGAGACGTGGGCGGAAATATTGGTGGTAGCAGGCTTGGTGACTGAAGGAATTGTCACTTGTTTCGATTTATGCAAAAGACTCTTCTTTTTCAATGAGTTTATTGCTTGCGTAAGTTGCGAATTTGGTGAAGGTTGCGCTGGCTGGGAAGCAATAAGTTCGGGTGGTGGCGTTTTCTTCCTTAATGTTCCCCATATTAAAAGTAATAAGATTATGCATCCAATCGAAGTAACGGTCGCAACTAGCCAGCGTTGTTTTCGCCGGCGCGTTTTGATGGTGGAAATTAATCGAGAAGCCTCACTGTGGCAAGGACGCAATGAAAGCACGCGGTTAAGCCGATCAAGCCCTTGGGGAAGGTTACGTTTTGGTCCTTGGAGAAAGTGTTCTGCCTGAGACATCCAGCGAGAAATCAGGTTTTGTTCCAAGGATTTGGAGTACTCGGAGGGGCTTGAAAAGAAAGACGATAGCTCGTGGTCGATGTTGGTTATTCCCTGAGAACGCAAGATGTCAGCTAGAGTCTTCTGAAGTGCACCAGCACTAGGAAAACGAGCTTCGGGATTTTTGGCCAGACAAGTAGCTAAAACTGAGGATATCTCGTCGGAAACCGCAGGAGCAGTTAGTCGGGGATCAGGGTAGCGAGCTTCCAGAATTAACTTCAGTGTCTGCGTGGTGCTTTTTCCAACGAAGGGTAGCCTGCCACAACATAGCCAGAAAAAAATAGTGCCTAAAGAAAAAATGTCGGCCTCGCGGCCGGCTTCCAATCCCTCAATCATTTCTGGAGCCATATGCGCAGGAGAGCCTACCAAAGCGCCAGTAACGGTCATTTTTTCGTCACGGTCCAGAATTTTGGCGATGCCAAAATCCATGAGTTTGACCGCTCCACCGTTACTAATCATGACATTGTCAGGTTTTATGTCTCGATGGATAATTCCCGAAGAGTGAGCATGTTCCAGTGCACAGGCCAGTTGGTAAATTACCATGGCGGCAATTTCCGGCGGATGAAAGGGGGTTTGTTCGGCAAAGGCGCGTAGTGTTACTCCGCGGATGTATTCAGTGATAATGAAAGGTGGCGATGCGTCGTCTTGGTTTCCCCCTGAAAAGTCAAAAATTTCCAAAATGTTAGGATGCTTAAGTTTAGCAACCGCACGCGCTTCTTGAGAAAAGCGTTTGCGAGATTCTAGTTTCAATGCCAGGTGAGGGTGCAGAACCTTAACGGCAACTTCTCTTTCCAAAGAAGTATCTAACCCTCGATATACCACACTCATCCCGCCAGAACCGATTTGTTCCAATATTTGGTAGCGAGCGATCTGGTGTCCGACCATACTCATGACTCAAAAACGCAAAAAAGCAGGTTCGCCGCCAAAACCGAGAACCGAAATGAGAGTCAAATAAATAGGCCGATGAAGGTTTAGGGTCAACGAATTATGAAACCTTTTTCAAAATTTGCGTCGACCAGCAATACGCATTAGTAGCATTTCCAGAAATTCGTATACGTTGCCCGGGTGAGAAGTTCTGGGGGCTGGAATGGTTTCTGGTTGGAGCGTCTGAATGGTCTTGATTTCTTGCAAACGTTCCTGTGCAAGTTGGTGTCCTTGTCGAGACTGGACAATTCGGGAATAGGTAGCAATGGCGGCCGAAAAGTCTCCTTGATCAAACAGCATTTCCGCAGTCTGCTCCTGAGTAGGAGGACGTGAAGCCTGACGGTTCTTAATTGCAGGCTCGGCAGAAAACTTACTTTCTGGTTCAAGTACCGATTCGATAGCCTGGATTCGTGACTGCAGAGTATGGTCGCTAGGAGTGATTTTGTGGAGTTGCTGAAAAAGGAGCAAGGCGTCCTTGAGTTCTCCTCGACGTAACGCTCTTTCGGCATCGGCTTTTATTTGCGGTGGTGAGACGTGCAGCATGTAGATTCCTGGTTGTTTTTTTCTGAAGTAGCCTTTCCTAAAGTAGCCTTCCAAGAAGGGCGGCGTCAAAAAACTTTCTGAAGTTTATGCAAAGTAAGAGATGGACATTGAAATTATTGGGAGAAATGTTTCTAGCTTGACATTAGCGGTGCTACTTCATGTTAGAGGTGAAACCGATTCCCAAGCGCCAATGGCCGGTGGGGTAAACCTGAATATGGGAAACCATTGTTCTCTGAGTCAATACAAAGAAAGAGATGAGATAGTGAAATTACTGAGAGAAACGCTAAGCAAAATAGAATCTCAAGACTCCAACGCGCGCAATCAGGCAAGGGCAAGGTTGGAGCAATTGGTAATGCCGCATTGGGCTTTGGGGCGGATGATGGATTTGGGAATAGAGTTAGCAGGAATGACCGGTAGCATTCGTCCCCCAGTGAAAAGAAAAACCATTGTGGTCATGGCTTCAGATCACGGGGTGGTCGACGAAGGGGTGAGCAAGTATCCGGCGGAAGTGACTGCGCAAATGGTAAAAGGATTTGCGCAGGGAAAGGCAGCAATCAACATATTGGCTAAGCAGTCGGGTGCCGAGGTGGTGGTGGTGGATATGGGGGTAGCGGCAGATCTTACTGAATTGGTGGAACAAGGGGCGATACGCTCCAAAAAAATTGGTTTCAAAACCAAGAATATTGCTCGCGGTCCAGCCATGAGCCGAGCGGAAGCAATTCGCTCAGTAGAAGCCGGAATAGAGATTGCCTGTGAAATCGGGGACTCAGTAGACGTATTTGGAACCGGAGAAATGGGAATAGGAAATACTACCGCTAGTAGCGCTCTAGTGGCAGCGATGAGTGCCCGTCCAGTGCAAGAAGTTACTGGTCGAGGTACGGGCATAGACGATGCTATGTGGAAGAGGAAAATAGCAGTTGTTGAGAAAGCCTTGGCCTGCAACCGGCCTAATCCGGAAGACGGTCTGGACCTGTTAGAAAAGCTCGGGGGCTATGAAATCGGGGGATTAGCTGGTTTGTGTTTAGGAGCGGCAGCTATGAAAAAGCCGGTGGTGGTCGATGGGTTTATTTCCACTGCCGGGGCACTGATCGCGCATCTTTTGGAACCAAAAAGTCGCGAATACATGCTTTGTGCTCATAAGAGTGTAGAGCCTGGGCATAGAATTTCCTTGGAAAAATTAGGAAAGACTCCCATTTTGGATTTAGGATTTCGGCTCGGGGAGGGAACGGGAGCAGCGGTAGCTATGAATATCATTGATGGGGCAGCAATGATTTTAAAAGAAATGGCTACTTTCGAGGAAATTGGAGTGTCTGGCGCAGTGTAAAAGCCTGTTTGAGTTCTATAAGACGTGATGAATAAGAAAACTGCGATTCACGGGGGTAATACCAGAGAGCTGGCAGAGCAGGCCGGGTGCCCTCATCGGCAGATTCTCGATTTCTCGGCCAGTATCAATCCATTTGGGCCACCGGAATGGATTACCCGTCGTTTACGCCGGGTGCTGGAAGAGACCGCGCATTACCCTGACTCTGAGTGTAAGGAACTGGTTCTAGCGGCGGCAAAAAAGATGCAAGTTGCCTCGGAAGAGGTGGTTTTTGGCAATGGCTCTAGTGAATTGCTTTGGACAATACCAAAATTATTGTCCGTGAAGCGCGCGATAATACCTAGTCCGGCGTATGTTGACTATTTTCGCGCTGCGCAATTAGCAAAACTTTCGGTGGAGCCTTTAATATTAGACGAGCGCCAAAATTTTCGGCTCGATCTTAATCGTTTGGAAAACCTACTGAGGGGAGAAGAAGCAGTATTTTTGGGTCAGCCAAACAATCCTACTGGGCAATGCGTAGACGTAAAAAATTTACGAGAATTGGCTCGGGCAAATTCTGGCACTATTTTTCTGGTGGATGAAGCTTTTGCCGATTTTGTGGCTCACCTTGATAGGTTGACGCATGATCGGCCTTCTAATGTAATAGTGTTATATTCATTGACTAAGTTTTATGCCATTCCTGGGTTAAGATTGGGATGTGCAGTAATGGATAGTGGCCTAGCACAACTGGTGAAAGAAAATCTTCCTCCGTGGTCAGTGAACCAATTGGCATTAGCGGCGGGAGAATCCATATTTTCCGATTGCTCTGATTATAAAGAACGTATTAGCCAGCAGGTGCATAAGCAAAAAGAATTACTAATTGATGCCTTGCAATCAATAGAAGGTTTGCGGGTATTTCCTAGCGATGCCAATTTTTTATTAATTCGCTTAGAATCGCCTTTGCTGAATAGCAACGAGCTGGCGCGGCGACTTTTGCAACAAAAAATAGCTATCCGGGTGTGTGCTGGGTTTGAGGGACTTGACGAACGCTATTTCCGAATTGCAGTGCGTACTGAAGAAGAAAACCAAAAACTATGCGAAGCTATAAAACAGTGTCTTTCTGGTAATAATTTTAATTATCTTAATAAATCAAATAAACCAAAGAATAAAACCCCAGCGATAATGTTCCAAGGTACTTGCTCGGGAGCAGGAAAAAGTCTATTAACAGCAGCTTTTTGTAGAATTCTCTTGCAAGACGGCTATCGAGTTGCCCCATTTAAAGCGCAAAACATGGCGCTGAATTCCTTTGTAGGCAAAGGGGGAGAAATGGGGCGCGCCCAGGCCCTGCAAGCGCAGGCATGCAGAATAGAGCCTGACGTACGCATGAATCCAGTGCTACTTAAGCCTAATAGCGATACTGGGTCGCAGGTAATTGTGCTTGGTAAGTCGTGGGGTAACATGGAAGTTGGAAAATACCACCTGAAAAAAAAGCGCATGGTGCAAATTGCTCGTGAGGCCTACGATTCGTTGGCGGTAGAGCATGAGGTGATGGTTTTAGAAGGCGCTGGTAGCCCGGCGGAGGTAAACTTAAGAAACCATGATTTTGTGAACATGGAAATGGCCGCCCATGCGCAGGCGCCGGTATTGATAGTGGGGGACATTGATAAAGGTGGTGTATTGGCGGCATTAGTAGGGACCATGGAATTGCTCGCCGAAAAAGAGCGCGCCATGGTAGCTGGCTTTATAATTAATCGCTTTCGCGGCAAGCAGGAATTGCTACAGAGTGCTGTAGAATACCTGGAAAGCTATACCGGAAAAGACGTATTAGGAATAGTTCCGTATATTTCCCAATTGCTATTGCCAGAAGAAGATTCAGTGGCTTTAAGAAGTAGAAACCATTCGGAAATTACTGAAAGCGATAAAGTGGACGTAGCAGTTATTGAGCTGCCGCACATTGCCAATTTTACTGATTTCGATCCCTTTATTATTGAACCCGATGTTTGCTTGCGAATGGTGCGCACGGTGGAAGAATTAGGCGCTCCTGATACTCTAATATTGCCGGGAAGTAAAAGCGTATGTAGTGACTTGCGTTATTTGAAACAGCAAGGATGGGACGAAAAAATTAAGCAGCTTTTTCATGCAGGTCATACCGAAATAGTGGGAATTTGTGGCGGTTTTCAGATGCTGGGCAAAGAAATTGATGATCCCATGGGGATAGAATCAGCGATTCCCAAGATGTCCGGAATAGGATTGTTGCCAATAAATACGGTAATGGCGCCGCAAAAGAAACTTGCTTGCACCTCGGCAAAGCATCTTCCCTCGGGGTTAGAAGTGCGCGGTTATGAAATCCATCATGGCCAAACTCAATCCTTAAATGGTGCTAGACCAATAGTGCTTTCATTACCAACAGCAGAAGGAACGTGCTTAGGAATTGAAGAACAAGAGGGAAGAGCGTGGGGAACTTATTTACACGGAATTTTTGATGACGATCATTTTCGTCGCTGGTTTATCGATAGGCTACGACTTAGACGAGGCAGAGCGCCGCTTGGAGAAATAGTAGCCGCTTGGAATTTAGAACCCATGATCGAGAAGTTGGCTACCGCTGTACGTGCTAATATTGACGTAGCACGTATCTATCGCCACATGGGATTGCGCGCTTAATTGGGAGAGAGGGCGCCGCATTGGAGTATCACCCCGATTGAAGAATTGCCTACGCTTTTTTATTATGCCGATTTCCTAAGCGGGCAGATTGACGGCCATACTAAAGCATTACGTTGGCAGTCCGTCTGGTGCGTAAGAAGCCGTAGAGGCAAAAGAGGAAAGCACAATGCCTCTTTTGGGGAATATTCAGTAGCATGCAATGCTGGCATGCTTTCTAAAGGTCGGCGTTAAGGGTTGCTTCAAAACGAGAGCTGTTCCAGATTACCTATAATTGGCCAACAGAAGCGAAAGGTTAGCAAGTCCCCAGCTCTCCAGAGGAAACAGAGTAATTAAGACTCAAGAGGCTCAAAATGATAAATGCCCTAACCGCTCATCGAATTGCCCAAAAATTACATTATGCCAACGTCCCTATTGCTCCGCGCATTATTCGCAAACTGTCTCAATTGGTGTTTAGTTCTTATGTTGGATTACAAGCCGAAATTGGGGAAGGAACCGAATTAGCTTATGGGGGGTTGGGAATAGTTATCCATCCCGCGGCAAAATTGGGACGTAACGTATTATTAGGGCCACACGTGACCGTGGGAGGAAGGTCAGAAAGCAAAGGCGCGCCTATTATCGAAGACGATGTAAAAATAGGCGCTGGAGCATGCATTTTAGGGGATATTCGTATTGGGAAAGGTGCTCTGGTGGGGGCTAATGCGGTAGTCACCCATGACGTGCCGGCAGGGGCGGTGGTGACTGGAGTTCCTGCTCGCGAGCGTTCTCGTTCAGGCAGTCAAACCACCTACTCCGATCCCGCAGTGGGCGGAGGATAAAGGTGAATTCTGACCATCTTCGAGGAAAAAAAATTCTATTGGTGGGAGGGTATCCTCCGCCTTGGGGAGGAATATCGGTCCACATTCAAGCTCTCCGCAATAAATTAAAACAATGGGGAGCAAAGGTGGAAGTATTAGATTTAGGGAGTAAAAAAGGGTCCCAATCAGGTATTAATCCTGTTCGAACAGCAGATGAATTAGCGTGGCAGTTAGCAAGGTATGCAAGTCGTAGATTTGTTACTCACGCTCATATTAGCGGTCATAACAGTAAATCGTGGATGATTGCTTTGGGGGGAGCATTAGCTCGCGATCCTTTTGCACCTTCACCCATTCTAACCTTGCATAGTGGGTTGGTGCCTCACTACATAGAAATGAAAAATTCTCATAGAAATTTTGCTCGCTGGGTTGGAAATCGATATGGGCGAGTAGTAGTGGTTAATTCAATTTTAAAGGATAAAATGGAAGAGACCGGAATTGCCACCCAAAAATTAGTAGTTCTTCCCGCCTTGGTTGATATTCCCAATCCTAAAACTCCTCCCCAGCAATGGACTGCCTTGCGTGAGTCATATAACCCTCTAGTGGTAAGCATAGTGGGAAACAGCCCTGTATACGGCACGCGAATTCTCCTCGAAGGCTTTGGCCGTTTGGTTTGCAAATTTCCAAACGCTGGTTTGGTAATTATTGGTAAAATTGATAACTTGTTTGCAATCATGGCTCGGCAATTGCTTTTGGAAAATAAAGTGCGGTTATTAGGAGAGGTTGAACGTCTTTCGGTATTAGGGGCAATAGCTCAAGCAGATCTATTTGTAAGGCCTTCGCTTGTGGACGGTGATGCTTTGTCAGTACGGGAAGCACTGGCCCTGGGATGCCGGGTAGTAGCCAGCGCAGTAGGATATCGACCGCCAGGAACATGTCTTTTCAAGAATGCCGACCCTTTTGATTTGGCTTTAAAAATGGAGCAAGCATTAAGCCAACCGGTAATTCAAAACCCGGCAATTCAAAAAGAAGAGCCTACCTGGGAAGCATTTCTATCATTATACCGCACTGAGCTTCCCTCAAGTTTATCGCCTAGCCAGAATCTCACGGTTGCCACTTCTTGAACCACGACACACTTTTTGGGGGAGAGGATGCTTTCAGAGCGGGCGTTGAAAAGACTGTTTGGGTTGCCGCTTTGTCTGAAACAAAAATAGGAGGGCACTCATGAAAAAAATTAGATGGGCGACTATTGCAGTGCTAGCACTAGCATTGGCATTGCCAGGAGCAAGTTGGGCGGCTTATTCCGAAGATAAAGAGGAAAGCCCCAATATGGGTTTAGGAATAACCGCCCTGGGGGGAGTGGAGGGATACACTGGAAGCTTAGCTCCAGTTCTCGACCCCGGACCAGCGTGGGGAGCAAAGGTTTCTGTTCAGCCCCTACCCTATATGGGAATTGAGGCCTCATATATAGGTTCCCAATCCCAAATTGACCCTTCACTCCCCGTTGAAGGGCCGTTCGTGCTGAGAACGACCGGAGTAATTGACGCCAAGTTCTCTTTGCCAGCGATGGTTGAGCCCTACGTGTTCGGTGGGATCGGGCTTTCCCGGTCTACGGTGAGAAGAAATACTGACTTGTCAGGTTTGAGAAGCGATACCTTTGGTGTAGCGCCTATAGGTGGTGGAGTAGACGCTCACTATGGAAATCTGGTAGTTGGTGCTCGTGCTTCTTACAACTTTTTCTTCGACGATCAGTTGACTACTGGTACTCCCGGGAGCGCAATAGAAGCTACCGGAGGAAATGGTTGGCAGGCAGGGTTGAATATTGGGGCATTATTCTAAGAATACTTGCTCAGCCTTAAGAAAACTGCATGATTAGCGGGCAACCAATTCTGGTTGCCCTTTGTTTTTCGGGCTGAAAATATACTTGGAATATTTCAAGAATGGCCACAAACGCAGAATCGTTCCCAATTCAAAAGCTCTGCCGCACCGGCAACGGTAGTGCCATAAAAAATGACCGGTTTTTCCGTAAGAAAAGTTCCAATAGAGCCATTTACTAAAGTAGAGCCAGTCACTAAAAGAAGATCGGCCCAACCAAGAGCTTCCTCGGTGGATTCCGGGCCTTCAATAATCCTTCCAAATCTTTCGGTTCCAATATTGTCAGGGTCAAGATCAATAATTCGTGAAGCAAAGGGCTTCAAAGCCTCGATCATTCGCGGTTGAAATCCGATTTGAGTAATCTTGGCCTTGGGAAAACGATTATGAAGCGAAGCAAAAAGTTCCTGTGAGCATTTAACTGGCTCATTGTCTTGACAATGGATAGTTTTGTGTACCCGACCTAGATGACCTAGTATGGCATTCAGGGAAGCCACAAAAAGGGCTCTTTGCAGGTTGTTTTCCAGGGGAAGGGAAAGTATATCTTGGACTGTTCCTTGGAAATTTCCAAAATGATCGGTAAAAGCTTGGCCAACGGCGCCTTTGAAAGTTGCTTGCATGAGCCGCTCTTTGCCTTTTTGAATGGGAAAATCATTATGATCGGGCGACCCAATGGCCTCTTTGGTACTCAAGGTTTTTGCTTTTATCTCAATGGGAGTTTTTAACCATTGGTTGATTTGGGCGATTTCGCCTATTTTGTTCTTTAACTGGACATAAACATCCATTTGGTAGCTCGCTTTCGAAAAAAATCAAAGTATGTCGTGAAACACTATATCTTAAAGAATCGTCAGTAACCTAGAAACGACGATATATGAGGAGAAAAAATGCGCTTTAGCCATCCTACCCCATATAAAGACTACCCGCATACTGCTGACGTGGGAATTCAGGTGCAGGGTTTTAGTATCGAAGAAGCCTATGCCCGAGCTGCTCTGGCAATGGCCGATTTGCAGGCGGGAGGGAATTCTATAGAGCCTCTATATTGGCGGGAATTTAGTGCAAAAGGTAAAGATCAAGTAGATACTTTAGTGGACTTATGCCGAAAAATATTAAGTTGCTTTTTTTTGGAAAGCCTATTGCTAGGGGCAATTGAAATTGTAGACGCCTCGCCTAATCAGGTAATAGCTCGGGGGTTAATGGGACTATTTGACCTAGAAAAACACGCCGAAGGTATAGATATCAAAGCGGTAACCTATGCTCGCGCTAAACTTGAAGTCGTGACTGGCGGAAGGTGGGAAGCAGTTCTTATTTTTGATATTTGACATCAGGTGCTTAATGAACATTCGCAGAATTGATCACAACCGATTTGAAATACCCATGACTGAGGGCATGCGGGTTCCGGGACTAATCTATGCCAGCGAAAAAATGATGGGTGAATTAGTTGACGAGCCTTCTTTAGAACAGGTGCGTAACGTGGCGCATCTTCCGGGAATTGTTAAGTATTCCCTGGCCATGCCTGACATTCACTGGGGGTACGGATTTCCCATTGGAGGCGTAGCAGCAGTGGATGAAGCCGAGGGAGTGGTATCTCCGGGAGGAGTTGGCTACGACATTAACTGCGGGGTGCGTTTAATGACTACTGCCCTTCATTTAGAACAAATTGGCGACCGCCTCAAGCCCATTTTGGCGCAGTTATTCCGCGATGTGCCCAGTGGAGTGGGTTCGCGCGGAGCCATTGAAAAACTCAGCGACCAAGAAATGAAAGGGGTGCTATCGCAGGGGGCTGGTTGGGCAATACAGCGGGGATGGGGAAGAAAAGAAGACTTAGCGTATACCGAAGAAGGGGGGGCTCTTAGTTGGGCCGACCCAGAAGCGGTATCTGCTCAGGCTTTGCGTCGCGGCAATCATGAATTGGGTACGCTGGGGTCGGGGAATCACTTTCTAGAAGTGCAAGAGGTGGCGGAAATTTTTGATGCTCGGCTGGCGGAAAAGCTGGGATTGTTTCCTGGCCAGGTGACACTGACTGTTCATTCTGGTTCGCGTGGTTTAGGGTACCAAGTTTGCGATGATTATTTGGTGGTAATGGGGGAAGCCATGCGCCGTTACGGCATAAAAGTACCCGATCGCCAGCTAGCATGTGCCCCGATTAATTCACCAGAAGGCCGGCAATATCTTGGGGCCATGGCCGCAGCAGCGAATTTTGCCTGGGCAAATCGTCAAGTAATGATGAATTTGGCTGAAAAAGCTTTTTTACGGGTGCTGAGTATTAGTGAAAGAGAATTAGGGGCTCAGCTACTTTATGACGTGTGTCATAACGTTGCCAAACGGGAAGAGCACCTGGTCGATGGCCAAATGCGCCGATTGTTAGTACATCGCAAAGGGGCTACGCGAGCTTTTGGCCCTGGTTCCCAGGAGTTGCCTCAGGCATATCGAGAGATCGGACAGCCAGTGCTGATTCCTGGCGATATGGGGCGCGCCAGTTATGTGCTTCTGGGAACGGCACGAGCTATGGCAGAAACTTTTGGCTCCTCTTGTCATGGAGCAGGACGAGTGCTAAGCCGCAGCCAGGCATTAAAAAACGCCAAAGGAAGGAACATTTACCAAGAGTTGCTAGCCAAAGGGGTGCAAATCAGTACTCGTGCCAAAAAGACTTTGGCAGAAGAAATGCCCGAAGCCTACAAAGATGTTAGTGAAGTGGTCAAGGTGATGCACGATTCTGGGGTGTCACTAAAAATTGCTCGGCTAAAACCTCTGGGAGTAATCAAAGGCTAAGAACTTGTTCAAGTCCTTGGTAGCCTAATTGAGCAATGGTTTCCGGGAAGGTCTCGACGAATAGTGGATAGCGTGCGCATCTTGAAAAGTGGTGCCAGTAGCGCCAAAAGGAGACCCAATGGCAATCATTCGTAGAGAGCATGAAGGGGAGCGAGCCGTATCCAGACGCGGGAGGGAGTGGGACCCTTTCGAGCTAATCCGAGGCATGCTTGGTTGGGACCCCTTCGAAGAATCCAGAAGAACGTTGGGAGGACGAGAAGTTGAATTCGTCCCTTGCTTCGAGGTGAAAGAAACCAAAGATTCTTACTTGTTTAAAGCTGACCTGCCAGGGGTTCGGGAAGAAGATCTCGACATTTCCATCACTGGCAATCGATTAACAATTTCTGGAAAAAGAGAGGAAGAGAACAAGGAAGAAGGCGATCGTTACTATGCATTAGAGCGTAGTTACGGTTCTTTTGGTCGCTCCTTTTCTATGCCAGAAGGGGTAGAACTCGATTCGGCGAGAGCAGATTTAAAAAACGGCGAGCTAACCATCTTTCTGGCAAAGAAACCAGAAATTCAGGCGCGCAAAATTCCTCTTTTCAGGGGGCAAGAAGGAGAAGTCAAGGCATAAAAGCAAAAGAAGTTAGTTAAACCCCGCTTAATGGGAGGCCGACGGAATAGGGCAGCGATAGCCCGAAATTTGGAGTTGAGAGTTGTAACTAAGGTAATGACAAGGGTATGACCAAGGAGGGGGAAAATGAAAAAAGTGAGAGGGTGGGGCAGCATCGTGGGTGCTCTTCTGTTGGCCGCAACGACAACTACCACGGCAGCTAATGCTCAAGGATTTTGGCAAGAGCTCCAAGACGAAGAGTACGGCAGAATCAGTCTTCAAGCGCGAGGAGGTATAAATGGTTACACCTCGGACATAGGCGACTTGACAGCTCCTGGGCCTCTTTGGGGTATTCAAGCCAGCGCTCAGCAGAGCGAGTATTTAGGCATTGAACTAGCCTACGAAGGGTCGAGAAACCCCATAGACGATGTGCGTTTAACCGAGGATGCGGCGCTTTTTCGTAATGGTCTAGCCGCAATGGCCAAAGTTTCTCCCGGCTTTTTGGAATTGCCGGTGCGACCCTATGCAGGAGCTGGTTTGGGTTTTTCCTATCTTAATCCTGGAGACGGGGCAGAAGATCTGTACAGCACTGATTTTGTAATGGAAATCCCCTTAGCGGTTGGCGTTGACTATACCAACAAATGGTTTATTGCAGGGATTCGTGGAAACTATACCGCAATTATTGGTGAGAACTTCGCGAATACTGCTTTGCCGGTTGGCGAACAAGCAACCGGAAATCTTCTCGAAGCAAGTCTCACCGCAGGAGGCCGGTTCTAAGCAAATGTAGTGGATAAACCGCTTGAAAGCTGGCCCTAAAAGGGCCAGCTTTTGTGATAAAAAAGGGCTTGTTGTTATTAGGATGAAGCTCTTGCCTCGGCTCGTTTGCCATTCATTGCTTTAGGAGTGAGAGGAACGATCCCCTCATTAGATATCGCCCAACCATCTTTAGCTTGTTCTTCTCCAACGCGTACCAACGGCCTGAGTCCATTCCAGGTAGCAGAGCCATGTAATTCGCAACAGCGGTAGCGATTATTTTTGTAATTCATGAAATGTATATATGGGAAAGTTTGACCTCCATTGATGTTATTAAATACTTCGCCTCGAATCCAATACCAGACCTTGGGGTGGCGTTTGGTGCCGTCAACCCAATCGTACCAAGTAAAAGGAGTGGTAAAGCTCTCTTTGAAAAAAGATTTGCGATATAATGGGTTTAATTGTCTATAAATACGAGAAGGCAAACCGTCGTGAGGATGAATGCCTAAGAATAGTCGCGTGAAATGACGATCGTCAAAGGCAACGTGTTTCGGATTTTCAAAACAGGAACGCCATGTAGGAATCATGCGGAACGCATTCCTAGCCACTAAGGTGTTTTTCATGATACACAAATGGTTTGAAACCATACCTTTATGAGTCGAGACAAGCAGTTTATCGAGCAAATTATCTGGGAAAAATTTACGGAGATTTCCGTAAAAAAGATCGATATCTCCGAAGCCGAAATTGTCGTAACCAGCAATGTCGTTTTCATGAATAGCGCCAAGAGCTGGCTTAATATCACATAATTTGTAAAATGCTTCCGGTTTAAAATTAATTTTGAGTTTTTTTGATACGAGTGAACAATAATCCTGGAACGAAATTCGCGTGAAACAGACGTTGCTAGGCGCATCTGTTGGAGTGACGCAATCGGTGAAGAACAACCAATCAATAGTAGGATTAGTGCTGCAAGACTTCAGGTAAAGCGGATACCATTCTGGCCAGGAACCAAAATATGGTACTATTATTCTGATCGATCTCATGAATCCCCCTGCAAGTAGTTAAACAAGCCCCGATGAACCACGTTACGATACAGGTAAGGTCGCTAAATTGCTATAAAAAACGTAGAAAGTGACGGATTGGTACAGCGACGGGCAGTTCGGTGTTTCTTAAGGCGCACGGCACTAATAGCATGACGATCAGAAGGCAGAAGGCGAGAAGCTTGAGCCTGCGAATTCAGATCTCGATTGTCCTGAGGAATAGGCTCGAGTGGTGGCGGTGGAGGTTTGAGAGGCTCCTCCGATGGTTTCAATATATTGGACTTGGAGCGCGAGCTTAATAAATGGATGAGTCAATATGAAAATGCAGCCCCATTTCAAATTCATGGGTGCGCCATTTACTCTCTCTCTTTGGTGGGGAGGTTGGACAACTAATGTTGGTTTGCAGCAACATATACACAATGCTTTTTTAACATGACTCCGAAAGCTTTGCGCTATGCAGCATGTATGTGTTGCTGGTAATTATCTTTGATTCAAAAAACCTTTTTCATAAAGTTTATCGGAAAGAACAGCAAAGAGTTGCGTATGTACCAAAAAAATAATTTAGATTCGCATCTGCTTATTTTCGATATAATATGAAGCATTATGGTTTCCTCCTACCGACTAGAAACACTGCTCGAACTTCGTCGCCGTGCCGAAGATGAAGCAAAAAACGAATTTGCCGAAGCTCAGAAAGAACTGGCGGCTGAACGCTCAATGCTGCAGCGACTTCAAGACGATTTGAAGCGCCGGGAGCAGGAGCGAAGAAGAAAGATGGCCGAGTACTACAATGAGCTGCTCACCAAGGGCATGGATGCTTTAGCGATGCAAGGAATTGGGGTTTATGAAAAGCGTCTGCTTGCCGAAGAGGTTGAGCTACAAGAGCGAATTCAAAGACAACAGCAAAGAGTTGCCGAAGCGGAAGCCAAGGTAGAGTGCAAAAGGAAGGCTCTGGCCGAAGCGGCTAAGGCAGTAAAGTCCATTGAAAAGCACAAAGAAAAGTACCTCAAACGAAAAAAAGCCGAGCGGGAAGCGCGTGAAGATCTTGCGGGGGAAGAAATTGGGAATGCCTTGTTCCTTGCCCGCCAGCGCAGAGAGTGAAAAAGCGTATGGAAGCCTACCAGATTAAAAAATTGTCAATGTCGCGAGAACAGGAGAGGCCATGAGAGTTGACGATTCAGCGGAAAGGCAGTTGGAAGAGGCTCGTTTGGCCGAAATGAAAGCAAGGGAAGGGCGACTCAAAGAAAGGCGAGTCCGCGACCAGCAGGAAATGAGCGCTTTTGATCGGGTTTTTGCTAGGCGTGCGGGAGAAATGAGAACCAATGCTGAAAAACAAACGCTAGCCCATCATTCTGCGGACCAAAAACAATATGAGCAATCGGGACGGGACCAAATAAAAACCAGAGAACGGGCTTGGGCGGCAGAGTCCTTGGTGCAACCTCGTGCTTTGGGTGAGCAAAGAATAAAGGAGGCCAATCACGAGTATCGTCAGGAGAATGAAGCCTACGAACAGCGATTGAATTCCTCCACGAGCACCAGTTCCAATGGAGGACGGGGCATAGAAAGCTCTACGGAAAAATCTTCTGATTCCAAAGGCAATTCCCAAGGAGATAAATCGGGTTCTGATGACTCTAAAAAAGAGCAAGAGCCCGCGCCTTTCCGACTACCACCGGCAGCGTTGATGGAACCGCCGCCAATTGCTCGTCCGCGGAATTCGGGAGCGAGCATGGCTTCGGCGACCAAAGAAATCATCGATAAAATTGTTTCTCGAGTTATGGTAGGAACAAACTCTCAAGGATTCGCAGAGTTCCGCCTGGAACTTAAGTCCAGCGTGCTAAAAGGGCTTTCCATTAGGATTTCTAGAAAACAAAAAGGTAAGATATGTGCGGTTTTCTCAGGTCATGATAGGGAAGTGTTGTCAGCCCTCAAAAAATCCTCGTCTCAGTTGGTACAGGGACTCTCGGCGAAAGGGTTAGAGGTAGAAGATCTTGTCTTCGAGAATACTTAGAACAAGGAACAATTCGTGAGAAAAGGACTTTTCGAACCACGCAGGCATGTTTCCACTGCTACTGTTCCTTCGTCTCCTCGTGCGGTCAAACCCTATGTCTTTCCGCGGCTAGAAAGAGTTCATCGTCAGCAAGTCCATGTATTGAACCGTCTTCCTTGGCTGGTTCCCGACGGTTTACTAGTAGGGGAATGGAATCAAAAAGTTCAGCAAGCCTTAAGCCAGATTTTTGATGAGACAGTTGCTTTTAAATTCGACCATGTACATTGTTGTGCGCCCGAGGTTCTGCCCACCGTCATGGGCGATCCTACTTTCTTAGCGCTAGTTGCTCTTGCTCCCCAGGGTGCCAGGGGAGTGGTCGAGGTCGACTTGGAGCTGGCGCATGCAATGATTGATCTCTTACTAGGCGCCTCTGAAGAGTCGGCTCTGGTGCGGCCCCTTACCGAAATGGAACAAGGGGTGATGTCGTTTATTTTGATTGGAGTGTTAAAGGCGTTTTGCCAGGAAGAACCTGCCCAGGGTAAGCACCCTTTTCGGTTTTTACGAGTAATCGATAATATTGAAGAAGGGTTAGGAGTTTTTACCGAAGAGATTTCGGTGGCCGTGGTGGAGATGGCAGTGCGAGTGAGCACTTCGTTGGTAGGAAGTATGCGTATGTACTTTCCGTCTTCGGCCATCAATGCCGCGGTTCCTCCTCAAAATAGTGGGCCGTGGCGGGAAAGAAGGCAAAATCGCATTCGTGCTCGTAGTTGGCTTCTATCCTCGGTGCATTTTCCCTTGCGTGCGGAAATATGCCGAGTGGAATTGGCGAGCAAAGACATTGCAGCTTTGCGTGCTGGTGATGTGATGCTCATTGGTTCGCCCAGCGTTCGTCCTGACCAGGGGGCTAGAGGAAAGGCGAGGCTTCGTTTTGGCGCCGGACGCTGTGGAGTGATAGATGCTGCTGTAGAAGTAGTAAATGGAACTTACCAGGCAAAAATAGAAGCCCTAAAAATGGGGGTAGAGCCCTCGGTCCCCCCCGAATTGGATGCAGCTATAAGCAATGAGCAGGAAGGTGAGGATAGAGTGAGCGTCGATGAAGAAAATGAGGAATCGCTTCCCGAAGAAATTGAAGAGATCGAAGAAAACGAAGAAAACGAAAACGCCCTGGAGTTTTTTAACGATGTCCCTCTACAAGTAATGGTAGAGCTGGCCAGGGTGCCTCTGACTGCCGAAGAGATCGTGGACCTGCACGTGGGACAAGTTATTGATTTAAGGAAAGCTCCGGGAGAAACGGTTGATCTTTCGGTCAACGGAAAAGTGATTGCTCGCGGGGTGTTGGTGGAAATTGAAGGACAGTTAGGGGTGAGAATTGGGGCTATGGCGGAATAGCCAGCTCGAAGCATTGAGATAAGCCTATTTATTTTTGCGCGACTCCCAAGCGTTTTCGCAAGCGACGAGCGTTGTCATACGAAGGAGCAATCTGTAAAGCGATGTCAAGCTCTGTAATTGCTTGGTCGGTATTACCTTGATGTATTAATGCAACCGCGTAATTGTAATGTGCGCGCGGATTTCCTGGGTTTGCATTAACAGCGGCTTGTCCCCAATAAAGTGCTTCTCCAATACTTCCGCTATTGGAAAAAGCAGCAGAGGCATTGGAAAGTAAACGGGGGTCATGCTGGTTTACATTTAGTGCTAAACGATACCAGCGTGCAGCTTGGTCCCACCGATTTTCGCGGGCCTCAGCGTGACCCATTTCGAATAACGCATACCAGCTTGTCGGATTCACAGCCAGAGCAGCAGAAAAAAGACTGCGGTCGTTTTTCCAGTCGGGAACGCGCCAATAGACTTGGGCGCTTTGAATTAGAATCCAAACACCCAGAGCCGCAAGGCATATTCGCCTTAACAATATTTGTGTCACCTTCCCTTCGAAAGACTGAAGAGCAGTCGCCAAAATCATGGCCGCTCCTATCGCTGGAAGATAGACATACCGCTCGCCCATGAATCCTTGCGGGCGTACCGCTAGTGCAGGAATGATGCATGCAAGCGCTAACCATGTTGTCCCCTGTCGATAATTCGGCTTGTAAGTAGCTAACGCCGCCAGTGCTACCATGCCAACTGCCACTGTTAGAATTCCAGAACTTCCATAAGGTATGTAGTCACGAGTGACCGAAAGTGGGTTTGGCGCCACCAAGATGCGTATAGTTTCGCCAAAAGTGGTTGCAAAGTCGGTTGCCAGATCGACGAAGTTACGATTACCCAGTGCCGACGCAGAAGGCGAACTGCTTGCGGCTCGTAGTGAAAAATACATTGCTAAAGCAATCCCATAAGCAAGGCAATCAATACCCATGCGGCGTACTAATTCTTTAATTGACCCGAATTCGCGTTGCTTGAGCCCAGTACCAATAATTAGCAAAAAAGGTGCTATGGCAAAGGATTCTTTTGAAAACAGAGCAGCGAGAACGCAAATGCCTTGTACGACTGCCTTAATTGGTTGACTGGCATGGGTTTGGGAAATCAGAAGTGCGCCGAGAACAAAGGTTGTTCCCAAAAGATCGAAGCGATCAGATATCCAGCAGACCGTTTCTGTTCCGGCCGGTAAAGTTGCAAACCAAGCTGCGGCAAAAAAAGCTGGAAGCAACGAGGTTTGTTTGCGCAAAGTCGCAAAAAGCAAGATTCCATTAAACGTATGGAGAATAAGGCTAGTTAGGTGAAAAACAAATGGTTGCAGCCCCCCAATAGCATTATCGAGCGCGAAAGACAGAATTCCCAGAGGACGGTAATAGAAGTCAGGACCCCTTAACGGATCGGCTAATTGCCACATACTTCTAAAAAATGCAGCGAGTGCTGTGCTTAGAGATTGAATGGAAGGATTCTGCAAAATAAGCGAGCGATCATCCCAGGCAAAATGGTTCGCCAGAGAATGGTGATAAATGGACAGTACTAGAATGACTAGGCCGGCGAAGGCGAGTAAGGTTCCCTTAGTAGGTGATCGACTGTAGTTTTCATTTGTTGTGGATGAGTCGTCGTTAATCATCTTAACCTAAATCGCGCCTGCTAAATAGAAATGCACTCAAGGTTAATAGACAAAGTGCATAGGCCAGAGCATAAACCGCTGCAAAGAGAGTGGAGGGGGTAAAAATTGGATGGTTATGGATAAGTAAGGGTAAAGGGTCGAGCATGGCAAAATCGGGCATAGTGTAATACAAGCCTTTCCCAATTGCCCGCAAAAGTTCGGACTCGCTTTTTTCTAGAAAAAACCGCAATTCCGAAGTGAAGTACCCGGCTACGGTAAACCCCACCGATGAAATTAATGCGAAAGTAGAAGAGCCAAAAGTGGAGAAAAACACTGCTACACTAGCTACTACTGCTAGGCGAATTAGTAGAAAAAGCAAAGTAATTATAAAAGCGTTCCAGGCATAAGCGTGGTGGCCGCTCTCTTCGCGATACTGGGCAATCATAAATGTTGCCGCGGCCATCATTAGTAAGACATTAATATAAGTGGTAGAAAGTACTCCCAGGTATTTGCCAATTATATATTCGCCGCGGCTTATAGGTTTAGCTAAAAGCGGATAGGCAGTCTTTTTTTCAATTTCTTTAGCAATGGAGCCAACTCCCAGTAAAACTGCCATAATGGTTCCGGCAGCCATTATTGCTGACAAAGAAATGTCGGTAACAATGCGCAGACGAAAACCTACCGTCAGATTGGAAAGTACCGCCGAGAGAAGAATTAGACCAATGCCGAATAATAGCAACCCGTACAAAATACGATCGCGAATTGCTTCGGCGACAGTGGTACGCGCCAATACTCCCATGGCCAAAATGCGATTGATCATGATTTTTATTTTTCCCGCGCTTCAATGACCGGTTCTTCCATTTTCGGAAGAGCGAATCGTTTTTCTAGTAGGGGTGATTTTACTTCCTGAGTTAGAGGATCGTATTGAAGAGAATGATGGTAGGGGGAAAAAGGCAATAAATGTGGAGGCGCTATCCCGATTAGTTCTTCTAAGCTCCAAGCTGGTCTTCCTTTATCTTTTTCAAATATAGCCAGGGCTCGCTCTATTTTTTGCAAGTCTTCTTCAATGTCTAATTCTTTCAATCTTTGAAGCAGTTCGGCGCGGTGTTCCTCGCTGGGAGTTTCTTCCAGCATGGCTTTAGTGAATTGTTTGGCCATGTCCAGAGTTCCGGCTTGTGAATAAAGGCGCTGTACTAACCCGGTTATATAGGTAGGACGACCGGGAACCAATGCGGCTTTTTTCAGCCAATGTGCTCCTTGAATATAATCTTTGAGCTCGTACCAATAATTGAATGCTAAATAAAAAGGGATTTCCCAACGGGAAGAGTTTTGGGCTCCCTTTTCCAGAATTTCATTAGATTCCACTACCCGTTTTTTGGAATTGAGTACCAGGCCAGCGGCCATGTAAGCATACCCATATTCGGGGTCTAGGTCGGTGATCAGATGAGCTAGCGGCAAAAGCTGATGGAGTCCTTTTCTGTACGCTTCTGGAGTTCCTAAATACTGTACCAATTTTAACCAAAATAAGTCAGCTAATGTAGTACGTTGTCCTAAACAAAAATGTCGAATAGACTTCCCGTCAGGTATAAAAAGGCGAACCTCGTTGGTAATAGCTATTTCACGAGAAGCAGAACGAGACGAATGAATATGAAAAAAATGGGCTGTTCCAGCTATTACCACTACCAACAAAAATGAAGCCAGGCGCATTATCATGGATTAATGTAGTTTCTTAGAATATTCCTTCCGAGTCTACTACGGTGTACCTCATCACAATAGTGTATTGTAGTGCATTGCGAAGGAAAAGGGGAGTTAGCCACCGCACTTAGTTTTTTTGGTATGCCCAGCATTGGTGCATCGCATATTTATCTCCGAGCGACAAAGTTTGTGGTCCTCAATACTTGTTATTACCCGCTAAGTCGTACAATCTCCACAAGGGACCACTAATCACTGGTCTCACTGTTGAATCGGAATTCAGGGACTGGAAAAGTGCTATTGACGTGATCTTATTCACACAAAGAACAAATTGGGCTCCAAATGCATTACGTATTTTTTTTGCAGCTTGAGAATCTTCTTGGCTTATTAAATTCCGCCATAATGCATATCGCTGAGGGTCCTTGGCGTAAAACAATACGGGATCCAAGGCCACCAAGAATCGACGCTCAGGAAGCACTCGCATCAGCTCACCAGTAAGTCCCCATTCACAAGTAAATACTTGGGCGCCTGGTGGAATGGTCTTGCGCAGTAATTGAGCCATTGGTGGGGAAACGTCTAGGCGGCGCATCATCATTCTGCGAACAGGGACAGCGCCTACAATTAGAGTGATAAGAAACGCGCCTAAAAATAGAAGCGTGGTATTACGCTCAGTTTTTGGCCAATCGCCAAAAGCAAAAGCTAGTGCCAAAGTAGAGAAAGGCGCAAAATATTCGACAAAGCGCTGGGTTCGTAGGGTTAATCCTAGGAATACTAACGAGGCCAACAAAAAAGCCAGTGCGACGTTATTCAATTTATGCATTTTAATCCATAAAAAGCCCGTGGTTCCCGTAAATAGTATAGGAATTAATAAGAATCGGCCAACTCCTAACAACGAAAATGGTCGAAATTCACCTCCAAGATCAAATCCAGCGCGGGAAGCCCATGCAGTATCCAATAATATTCCCACATTCACCAACCAGCTAAAGCGAGCGATATTGGGAAAATTGGGATGAACTACCAACCCCAAAGCCAGTGCAGCCGCGCAAATAACCAAGCCTTTCCATTCCCAGCGAGTCCCAGTTATTTTGCGTGCTATTTCCGCTAGCAAAACCAACCCCAAACTAATAGGCCATCCAACATAGGCCAATGGGTACAAAAAGCTGGCTACTGCAAGAACTCGCCAACGCTTGGTTGCTGCTGCCCAAAGGATGATTGTGGCCAAAGCAATAGAAAAAAGGTGAGGACGCACACATAAAAAACGAAAAAGAAACGCGCCAGAGGCAACCAAAGGCATTACCGCCCACAATACCGCTCGGCTTACGTTTTGAGATCTCAAAATCCACAAAAAAGTTATCAGTACTAATGAACCGGCTGTTGCTCCCGCCCAGAAAGAAGCATTAGTATAAAAAAGTTGACAAAAGGGGATAAGAAAAATATGAAACAATAATTCTTTATCTGCATAATTATCAGAGAGCCAACTAAAAGGAGTCCAAGGGAAGGAATGTAATATTCCCTGCTGACGCAATAGACGGGCAACTACCAAATGATAGGCAGTATCGGCATCCCATGGATTACTAGGAAGACAATGTACTAAAAATGCGACTAGAATTACAAAAGAAATGCTTCCAATAATCAAGCACGTCCGAGTGAATTTCGTGGACGAATGAAAGCGAATTTCTTTAAATGAAAGGGGAGAACTCATACGCAAAAACTATATCTCGCTTGGTTAGTTGGCCGCAAGAGACGTGTATTTGTCTTGTTGATATATTAATTAGACCAATGCCGAGCAAAAGGAGCCCATACAATATTTGGTCGCGAATTGTCTCTGCGCCTGTCTGGAAATAGAGGCGATGTACTGCAGCTTTCAGAATATTCCTTCCGAACTTACCCGGTGTATCTCGTTAGAATGATTTATCTCTGGGCATCGCGAAGGAAAGGGGTCGTCAGCAACCTCAATACCTGATTTTTTTTGGTAAGCCCAGCATTGGGAAACCGTATCTCCATCAATATCGCTTATTGCTCCTGTAGTAAATGTAGCATTAGAAGCAGAGGTGGTTGCTTTGTATCCAAAATACACCTGTCCATCGGGTTTAAATCCTAAGGATGTAAAATTGCCGCTTACATCATTCCAGGGACGCCGTGTACTAGATAATGGCGTTGGCGGAGATTCCTCGGCAGCTAAATAAATATCTTGAAGTCCTGAGTAAGAAATCTCGCAAGTTATAATTGCCTGAATATTTATTGCGGCTTCGCCGGATTTGGCACGCAAAATATATTTACTGAAATTAGGAATAGCAATAGCGCTCAGCACTCCAATCAACGCAACTACTACCATAAGTTCTACGAGAGTAAATCCTAACGCTCTTGAATTCATAAAATCTCCCGAAACAATTTGCCAGGAGAGAAAAAATGTGCGCTGATTTTTAGGCAGCGCACATTGTTGGACTAAGCCAGTTTACTTGCTAGAACGCGCTTTCCGAAACCAGGAATACTTGCTCTGGCTTGGAGGTTGCGGCGGTTCCAGATATGGCGCAACTAGGCGTACTTGCGGCAACTCCGGTGTTTATCTTGGAATAACACCAGTAAGCATAAGTTGTGTCTAGATCGATATCGCTTTGAGCTTCGGCAGAGAAAGAAGGAGAGCCGGAAGTTGAGGCAACCGTTTGATAACTAAAATAGACTTGGCCATCTGGTTGCCAACCAAGTAACTTGAAGTCCGCACCTGCCGAGAAATTTTGTTTGCTTGAACCTGGTACAGCACTTGGGGTTTTGGCGCAACTAATGTATACGTCATTCAAACCTTGATAAGAAATTTCCGAGGTTCGAATCCCAGCCACGTTCACCGAACCTTCCGACCGTTTAGTTCTCAACTGGTACTTCAAGAAGTTCGGAATAGCCACTGCAGCAAGGATTCCGATGATGGCTACGACGATCATGAGCTCGATGAGGGTAAAACCGCGGGCGGCCTTGAATTTGCGAATCATCATTGAGTTGCTCCTCGATGTAGGGCTTCTAGCCAAAGGCTAGCACTTGTTCCACCATGGAACTTGTTAGCCTCGCCGCTTTTAGTTATTAGCTAAACTCGTGCCGAATTTGATTTGGTCTAAACCCTTATTAAATCGATATGCAAATAATTAGAATACAATGTGTGCTGACGAGAATTGTCAATTATTGCTGACCCACGTGACGGACCATGTCACTTGCCTGGTTGCTTAATAAGGATTTTCCGCATTATTTCGTTTCGTCACGTTTTCTAATGTGTGAGAGAGTATTGAAGCGACGTTATTTGAATTCAATTAAGGGTGCTTCCAATATATTGATTATTCGGAATGTAGGCAAACGTAAATAAAAGTAAACAAATGTCCGATGAAATGTTGGTGACCGCTCGCTGAGGTTTTACATGTCCAGCAGACATCAATTGCTAAGCTTGAAAAGCGTACAGATATGTATATCTCGACTCTTCGTAGCCATATTGAAGCAATGGGTGGCCAGCTAGAGTTAGTTGCTAGTTTCCCAGACGGCACAGTTAAGATAAGTAATTTTTCAGATCTAGCTACTGAATAATTTCAAGCCGATTAAGCTCTTTTTGTACTCATCACCTTGCAATCTACAAGGCTGGCTTTAAAACCCAAAGCGCACGCACGCAGTAGCTCGGGGCGGTTCATGGTTTCTCTATAGGGGATGCTAAATCTCAAACTCATTTGAAAGAACTCGCCAATTTTAATTAGAATTAGTTCTGCTTATTCAAACTACACGTAAAGAGTAAACAAATGTCCGACGAAATACTAGTGACTCGCAATCTTTCCAAAACATTTCGGGTAGGAATGCGGCGCCGGGTAGTAGAGGCAGTGAAAGATTTAGATTTAGAAGTAGGCAAAGGCGAGATTTATGGATTTTTAGGCCCTAACGGGGCAGGAAAAAGCACCACTATTAAAATGTTAATGGGGCTTATTTTTCCTACCACCGGAGAAGCGCGCATATTTGGTGCGCCTATTCCTACTCGGGCAGCAAAAGAACGTTTGGGGTTTCTTCCGGAAAATCCTTATTTTCATGATTTTCTTACTCCAGTGGAATTATTGCGATTGGCCGGCCGCCTTTGTGGGATCAGCGGTCGAACGTTAAATCAAAGAATTCCGCGGCTTTTAGAATTAGTGGGGCTAACACGGGCGCGTGATTTATCTCTACGTCGTTTTTCAAAAGGAATGGTGCAAAGAGCGGGAATAGCTCAGGCATTAATAAATGATCCCTCTTTGGTAGTTTTAGATGAACCTATGAGTGGACTTGACCCTATTGGTCGTAAAGACGTTCGCGATGTAATCTTTCGACTTAAAGAAGAAGGAAAAACCGTATTCTTTTCCAGCCATATTTTGCCGGACGTGGAAGCTATTTGTGACCGCTTAGGTTTGATGCTCAAAGGGCGGTTATGTGAGCAAGGGCGACTGGCCGATTTGCTAACTGCACGCACTAGGGCAGTTGACTTGACTTTGGCCAATGTACCCAGTGAATTAGCGGAAAAACTGGGAACGATAGCCGAACGGGTAGTGTGGGAAGGAAAGCTATTAACTCTTACTTTTGCTGAAGAAAGTGACGCCGACAAGGCAGTGATTAGTGCCGTGCATGCTGGAAGTAAAGTGGTCTCACTTTCGCGTCACCGAGAGACTTTGGAAGACTTATTTTTAAGACGTGCCGAAGAATCTAACCAGCAGGCGCATTGAATCCGAAAAGGTGAATATTGATTAGTGGTCATTGGACTATTTGGTGTGGGTTGACAAAGTGGCCACCAGGTAGCTACTTTAAAATCATGAGAAGCGTTGGAATTAAGATGCTGAAGAATAGGCTGAGCGAATATGTGCGGTTGGCAGCGCAAGGGGAGACCGTGCTTATCACGGATCGTGACAAAGTCATGGCTGAGTTGATTCCGCCTGGTCAAGCACGAAGCCCAATTGCTTCGGACGCAATTTTAGCCGAGATGATTCGTAGCGGAATTATGACGCCAGCTTTGTGTCCTCTGAATGGCCCGCCTAAGCGTATGCCGATCGCGTCGAGTGACGAGCTTCTCAAGGAGCTAGAGGAAGACCGTTCGGACAGATGATCTATTTGGACACATCGGTAGCCCTCGCTGAGGTTTTTGGGGAGCAACAACGGGCGCCTAAATGGGTTTGGGAGCAACGACTTGTGTCCAGTAGGCTCTTGCAATATGAGCTTTGGGTGCGATTGAAGGCTCGCAAAGCTGGAACTCAAGAAATAGATATCGCTACCGATTTGCTGGCCGGCGTGTCTATGCTGGAAATGTCGCCACTTGTACTTGCGCGGGCCTTAGAGCCTTTTCCGAAGCCCGTTCGTACTCTCGACGCGCTTCATCTGGCAACCGTGGATTTTCTTCGCAACCGAAATATAAAAGTCAGACTGCTGTCTTTTGACGTGCGGTTGCTGGAAGCAGCACAAGCTCTCGATATCGAAGCAGTGGAATACTGAAAGTATCTACTCGCCCTACCCCATCTAGGCGACTTGCTCACCACATTAATGCAGTTTCCGGACTGCCGCGGGCGACAAAACATTAGGCACTTCTAGCTCAAGACGACCGTCATGCTCTTCCGATTTTGTAGTAGGTGAATAACGGATTCGTAGCGCCAAGGCGTTTTCGGGGGAAAGTGCTGTAGTTTGACGTTAGCCCGCGCTTGCCCAGATACTACCAAGGTGAATTCTCGGTATTCTCTTCGCATGCAAATCGCTATTGCGCTGGGAATTGCGCTAGCGGTGGGCTTTTCTTTAAATACTTTTTTTGCTTTGAAGTTAATGGGGCGGGCTCTGCAATTGGCTTATACCGGAAAACCGGTTACCTGGGCCAATTCCTTACTAGTGGTTTATTGTTTTGTTGGCTGGCTGCTTACATTTTTTTTTGGAGTCTCCCTGTTAAGTCGTATGGTAATTCAGTCATTAGACCATTTGGTGCGCGCAACTGAGCGGATAGGGCGCATGGAGCTTGACGATCCTTTAAAAGGCTCGGGGGCTTCTTACGGGGATTTAGGAATTGCTTTTGAAAAAATGACTCAGAACTTGAAATACGAACATGCCCGGGCGGCGGCGCAAATTGCTGAGTTGGAGAACCTTAATCGGCAGCTAGCGGAAGCGCGTGATTCGCTGGCTCGCTCGGAAAAATCCGCTACTGTAGGTAGGCTGGCTGCGGGAGTGGCTCACGAAATTGGTAATCCTTTGGGAGCTATTCTCGGATATTTAGAGTTGGCAAAAATGCATGCGACTACTGAAAGCAAAGAATACTTGCAGCGTATAGATAATGAAGTAGCGCGTATTGACCGCACTGTTCGTGAGTTGCTTAACTTTTCCCGTCCAGGGCCGACTGTGGGGGTTTTGGAGGCAGTCCCGCTTAGACAAGCAGTGGAATCGGCGGTGCATTTGTCTTCTGCTCAAAAACGTCTGCGCAACGTGGAGTTTGACATTCAAGTGCCAAATGATTTTCAGGTTTTGGCAGAAAGACACCATCTCTCGCAGATTCTAGTGAATTTATTACTTAACGCGGGAGACGCTATGAAGGGAGAAGGTCGAATTGAAATCAAGGCCACCTGTTTTCAAGTTGGTCCCGGAAAAAGGGCCAGCGATCCGCCTCCGGGTCCCAGAATTGAAGTACAGGTGGTCGATATGGGCAGCGGAATAGACCCTGGCGATCTTTCCCGCGTATTTGACCCTTTTTTTACTACCAAAGAGCCAGGAGAAGGAACCGGTCTGGGATTGTCGGTTTGTCACCGATTCATGGAAACCTTTGGGGGAGAGATTTATGCGGCTAATCGTGTAGCCAATAATCGGACCAAAGGGGCGGTTTTTACCATGATTTTTCGTCAAGCAGTCGCAGAGCAATCGAGCTCTAGTTTTTGAGAGTAGGCTAACAAAGGAGTCCCTCACCCTAACCCTCTCCCAGGGGGAGAGGGAATAGTCAAGGTTTCTCTCCCAGGGGGAGAGGGTTAGGGTGAGGGGGGTAGTGACGGTCTATTTAGGAAACTATATGCGATTTCACAATATATTAGTGGTGGATGACGACCAAAGTATGAGGCACATGCTTACGGTTATCCTGCAGGACCGAGGTTGGGAAGCGCGAGGGGTTTCTAACGGAGAAGAAGGTCTAAAAGAGCTGGAAGCGCGAGACTACGATGTAGTGCTTTCTGATGTGCGTATGCCCAAAATGGATGGACTTACCCTGCTAAAAGCTATTCAGAAAAGCCATCCCGAATTGACAGTAGTGATGATGAGCGCCTATGGCAGCACCGACACTGCTATCGAGGCAATGAAAGAAGGCGCTTACGACTATATTAGTAAGCCTTTCCGACCTGATGAAGTGGTGCTGGTGCTGCGCAAAGCGGAAGAACGCGAGCGGCTGAAAAGAGAAAACGCCCGCTTGCGGGGAGAATTGCATAAGGCTTTTCGCCTAGAAAGTCTGGTGGGTTCCAGCCCTGCAATGACCGAGGTGATTCGTCAAATTCGCAAAGCCGCCGCAGTTAAAACTACCGTACTTATTACTGGAGAAAGCGGGACGGGAAAAGAGCTGGTCGCCCGAGCTTTGCACGATTGTTCTCCGCGCGCTTCCATGCCTTTTGTAGCGGTGAATTGCGGCGCCATTCCTAGTGAACTGATTGAAAGTGAGCTGTTTGGGCACGTTAAAGGCGCTTTTACTGACGCTATTCGCAATAAAAAGGGGTTATTTGCGGAAGCAGATGGGGGAACATTGTTTCTGGATGAAGTGGGGGAATTGCCACTTCATTTACAGGTTAAACTATTACGCGTATTACAAGAAGAAGAAATTCGCCGAGTAGGAGATCATCGTAGCGAGAAAATTGATGTGCGGGTAGTTGCTGCTACCGTACGCGACCTTCCGCAATTGATTTCTAAGAATTTGTTTCGAGAAGATTTATATTACCGATTAAATGTATTGAATTTACGATTGCCTCCTTTGCGCGAAAGAAAAGGTGACTTTGAAGCTTTGGCTACTCATTTTATTGAAAAATACAACATACGTCTGCATCGACGTCCGGCAGTACAAGCAATTGCTCCCGACGCACTACAAATCATGATGGAATACTATTGGCCAGGAAATGTGCGTGAGTTAGAAAACGCCATTGAAAGAGCAATGGTGTTGTGCGAGGGTGATTGTCTTACTTTGGATGGGTTTCCTGATTTCTTATTAACACCATCTTCCAAAAAAGAAGTGGTGGCAGATAACCATGAGGGGCTGTCTATCAAACAAGGAGTGCGAGCTTTGGAACAAACTCTTATTCGCCGTGCTTTGCAAAAAACTAAAGGGAATCGCACTCGTGCTGCTGAACTTTTAGAAATTAGCCACCGTGCTCTTTTGTACAAACTCAAAGAGTACGACATAGACCCCGATGTCGAGGGAGCTAAAGAAAACTGAATTAGTCTAGCAAAAAGATGTTGTGAAGGCGTTTTTCAGTTGAATTCAGGCCCGATTTTGTACTCAAACCCATGCTAGTTATCTTAATACTGGGCTTTGACTGCACTAAAGGTTTTGCGGTAGCATTTTTTTGGTACGAAGCGCGAGACTCTGGAAGTATGACTTTGTTACTGATTCTATGAACTCATGCGAGGCAGCAATTGGGTGTCTATTCCCTGTCCTCAAATAATTCGCTGGGTAAATATCGCCTTATTGCTGGACTTGGACATGGGGGCATGGCTGATGTATACCTCGTAGTTGCTAATGGACTCGGTGATTTCAATAAGCTGCTTGTCATTAAATTGTTGAGAAATACTGACGATCCTGAATATGTAAAAATGTTTCTTGAAGAGGCCCGCCTTGCTGCTCGGCTTAGTCATCCAAATGTTGTTCATACCTATGAAGTTGGTCAGGAAGGCGACAATTACTTCTTAGTCATGGAGTTTTTACATGGCCCTACATTGTATTCTTTGTGGAAAATAGCAAATAAAAAAAAGTATGAAATTAGTCCTTATTTATCATTGTATATACTCTCTAATGTCCTCAACGGTCTCCAATATGCCCATGATCTAAAAGATTACACTGGGGAGCCGCTTAATGTTATCCATAGAGATTTGACCCCACAAAATGTTATTATAACTTTTGACGGGGAGTGCAAAATTCTTGATTTTGGTATTGCCAAGGCGAACAACTCGTCCTGTAAGACCATGGCCGGGGTCTTTAAAGGTAAAATAGCTTATGCTTCGCCTGAGCAAGCACAACTAAAAAAAATCGACCATCGATCAGATTTGTTCTCAGCCGCGGTAATGCTCTGGGAGGCAATCGTTGGTCGCACCATGTGGGAAGATGCTCCTGAGCCAAATATTTGGCTACAGTTGAGCAGGGGCGAGATTCCATCGCTAAGAGAGGCCAAGCCTGATGCGCCTTTGGAGCTCATTCGCATTTGTGAGCGAGGGCTGGCGATAAATCCAGCGCAACGCTTTTCATCTGCAAAAGAGTTTCAACATGAAATCGACAGCTTTCTTCGTAAGAATGGGCAACACGTTGACCGGCAAGAATTGGCAGACGTCGTCACAACATTATTCGCGAGCGATCGCGCAAAAGTGCAATCTATTATTGAAAATCAACTTGCCGGGAACTCTTCCAGTGACGAAGCAATGCCTAGGCTTCCTAGATTTGGAAGTACTATCTCTGGGGTGAGTGTTTTGCCCGGCGATATGCAATCGGTTCCAGCTGACTCAGGGGTGACAAAAAAAATTATTTCTCGACATACCAATGTAGAAAATAAATCCAAGAAAACGTCAAAAAGACTTTACTACTATAGTATTGCAGTAGTCGCATTGTTGGCTTTGGCCATTTTTTATTGGCAATATCCGATGCGCGTGCAAACAGATCCGACCCCTTCTCCAGTTAGACCCGCTGCATCTCAATCCTCTACTTCTAGCGCTGTGACACCAATTGCCAAGAATGTCGTAACGTCTTCGGAAAAAGTTGTTGTTGCTCCAGAAACTGGGCAAAATATGCAAAAAGTAGAAGAAAGTACGACAATCAAGCTTCAAATATTGGCAAGCCCGCCGTCGGCTCGATTGACTCTTGATTCTAAACTTCTTTCTTCAAATCCGTTTCAAGGGACTTATGCAAAAGATGAAAAAATGCACGAAATTCGTGTGGCTGCACGCGGCTACAGAACAGAAACCCGAAAAATTCGGTTTAATCAAGACCAAATAATTAAAATTACTCTTGAAAAGGGAAGACCGCCGGCTAAAACTAAACCCAGTTCGGTTGACTTGGAAAATCCTTTTAACTAATAAAAAGTGACTTTTCTTTTCTTATACTGGCGAAAGCTCCTTTCGTGTGCGAGTAATGTTGTAATTGTCGCTGGTCTTACATGTCTTTAGGTTTGCAATTGTGTAATCTATTATAAGTAATGAAGCTATTCTGTATTTGCTTTCCCTATGGATATTTTTAAAGGAGGTTTGCATAAGTCAATATGAATCTAGTAAATAGGAGAGATAGAATCCAAAATTGAATGCTTTGTGAGGGAAGGCGGTAAATCTGTGAAATTATCGGCTCATAAAACAATCCTATCAGGTACAGTAATCCTTTCTCTGATATTGGTCCCCATATTGCCAATCATTGCGGCTCCTGAGGCTAGTGAAAAAGCGAAAGCTTTTTTTCAGGCTGGAGTCCAGGCCTACGACGCGGGGAGATTCGAGGCTGCGGTTCAAGCATTCGACGCTGCGTGGCAACATGCGCCTTTGCCCGCCATTCTTTTTTCGATGGCCCAAGCCGAACGAAAACAATATTTTATTAGTCAACGTCGCGAATATCTTGATCGAGCCATCAGGCATTATCGAGCTTACGCAAAAACTGATAAGGCAACACGTCTATCGGAAGCGGTCGATAGTATTGCTGAGCTGGAAACGATTCAGAGTCGCTTGCCAGCGGTTGCCAATAAATCTCGCCAGAAAAAAGTGACTCCTGAAGTTCAAAAGGCCCGATTGATGGTTACTACGCAAGTCCCCAGGGCTACTATTTCCATTGATGGTGGCGATTTGAGCGAAGCTCCTTTCATTGGAGATCTCGAACCAGGTCGACATCGAATACGGATGGTCGCCGAGGGTTATTTCCCAATGGAACGCGAAGTCGAGCTCGTTCTCGGATCAACAATGGGCATTGACTTAGCACTAAATGAGCGCGCGGGAATCCTGTCGGTCGATGCCCCTTCGGGATCGGAAGTTTTTGTAGACGGACGGTCGGTGGGAAAAACTCCGTTTTCCAAGCCTGTCGATATTGCCGCAGGTAAGCACGTTATAGCGGTAGCCAACAGCGGTTTTGAGCTTTGGACCAGGCAAGTCGCGGTAGAACGAGGCAAAGCGTTGAATCTTCTTCCAACTCTGTTTGTAACAACACAACGGAAAGCAGCCTATGGTGTATTTGGCGCTGCTGGCGCTGCATTCCTTTCCGGAGCGGTTTGTACGTTAGTTGCTTATTCCTACCAAAATTCCGCGGAAGACATCCAAAAAGAACAAACGAAGGGGAACATTTCTTCGCAACGCTTGGAAGACTACGACGCGGCGGTACAATCGCGAAATAGTTGGAAGACCGCTGCGGGGGCAACGTTAGGTGCCGGTATTGGGCTTGCAGTAATTGGCACTGTACTCTACATGCTGGATCGGCCAACCGTCGATCGTTCTCCCGCCATTAAGCCTTTGGAGCAGAAACCTTCTTCTCCTGAATTCGCAGCGATGCCGGTAATTCGTCCGGGGGGCGGAGTGGCAATGAATGCGTTGTTTAGGTTTTGAAATTGGTTGGGGACTAGCATCGACTCTGCTTGAAGGTTTTTTTCATGCGAACATACTTTCGAATCGGAATCCGTCTGGTGCCCTGTGTTTTAGGGCTAGCAGCTTGTAAAAATTTCCCCAGTCAAAACAGCGCCCAATGCGGAAATGCTGTTATCGAAGCGAGTGAGGATTGCGACTCTTTTCCTCGCGGCGAAGGAACCTATTGTGTGCCCGCGGGCCAACCAAATGAATGCCATTTAGCATGTAAGGTCCTAGCGAATGGACAAGTCCCCAATTGTCCCCAAGGTTGGGGATGTGGTCTCGATGGTATGTGTAGAGAGCCCGCGAGTCAGTTTTCTACCGCTGAAAGCGTCATTGCCGGGGCCCACTCGGTGAGAATGGGAGATTTTGATGGCGATGGCCGAAAAGACGTGCTTGCTCTTGGTCCTCTCGAATCCCTCGGAAAGGCACGGGCGACCGTTTATTACTTCGATGACCAGGCTGCGCTGCAAAACACCTACCCTATTTCCATTCCTCTTATTTCGCCGGTTATTACAAATTATTGGTCGAGTGGCATGGATTCAAGCGACGAAATAGTTTTCGGACGTAGAGGGATTGCAAGCCTGCACGGGGAGAGTGGTAGAAAACTTGTTTACGGCCCGGGAGTTGTCGAGAATTACGACACCGAATACACTAAGGTGGTTCCGTTTGAAATATTGGGCCAAATAGGCTCAAAAAGCGTTGCAATAGCTAGCGTTGCAATACTTCAGTCTTCGCCACAAGGAACCGTGCTTTATCACCGTGATTCTGCCCAAAAAGTTTTACTGGGAAATCCTGAGCTTTTTTCCTCGTTGGCTGGCAATGCGGCTACTGGTAAATTAGATGAGTTTGGGGGTAGCTCTTGTAACTCGTTTGTTTTAGCGTTTCGGGGCGAGAATCACGTTAATGTTTTGAACCCCTGTACGCTCTCAGATGAGGGTATTAATTGGAATTCCAATCTTGGCTTGGTCCGGGTAACCACATCAGAGCCTATCGATTCGGGCGTTCAGCTTGCTGACCTTGATGGTGATTATAGACTCGATCTTCTTGTCGCAGTGAAGACTAAAGAAGGTGCTACGCGAATTCGCGTTGCTTATGGGAATGGAAAAGGGGACTTTTTCTCTACCCCGGAAATAATGGCAAACTTCCCAGATAACCCCGACAATAGCCTTGGTTCTGAATATTGGAGTCTGATGGATGCGCAACAAGGCTCTTCTGTCACTGTTTCGGCATTGCCTCTCGCGGTAGGCAGCTTCAATAGGGACGTTGCACTTGATTTCATTTTTCCGACATTCGTCTATCTGAGTAAGGTGACTTATGATGATGACTACCATGCGACGGTCACCTATAGCAAATACTGGGAGCGTACACGCGGTTCTTGGAGTAGCGCGGACTTTTTTGAACCTAAAACTCGTTGGGCAGTTAATTCGTCTAATGTTTTTGTTGCAAGCTCTGCAGATGAACTTGACATCGATTTATTTCAGTCGACCCAAGAACAGCTTACTCGGTATTCGCTTCCGACAGAGGGCTTTGTTTCAAAAATGCTTGTTCTCGATGCAAACAACGATTTCTTTCCCGATATTCTTTACTCACAGACAAGTACAACCGGTGGATTTGATTCGATCAATATAATTTATGGTCGCGTGACCGGCTTCCCTTCAGCATCGGTGAAAGTGGCAGAAGTCGATTCGGTAATCGATTTATTTCGATTGCGATACCCTGACCCAGCAGGCGTGCTTTATCGTTCCTCGACGGAAGGAAAGCCTGCAAGTTCGTTTTGGCTTTCAGCAACTTTCGATGATCAATTGTTTCCGCAAAGTGTCCTAAGGTCGACAGCCAATAAAACAACCGCATTATCACCAGGTAACACAATAACGCCCGAAGGCAGTACACCTCTTTTGATTACCGTCGGTCCGCTGGTAGGGTCACCAATCGATACTTTTTGCCTTGCGTATTATTATCCGGGATATGGAATTAGAGATTCCTCGATGCCGATGCAATCGTGGATAGCGCTCGGAGAAGGTGGGAGAACGGGGAAGTTTTCCGAAATTGTGGATGGGAAAATTTCTTTCGAGACAAACGAAACCCCGCTTCTTATTGCCAATGCGGATATCGATAATGACCAAACTGCGGAAATTCTAATTGCATCGAAAACCTCTAATTCTTCCGAGAGCTACGGACGTATCCAAATTGGACATATTTCCAAGGGAGAAAACGATTTCAAATGGACCTCTAAAGGCGAAATCAAGTTGACTGAGCCATTACTGGCCCCTTCGATTACAGGTCAGCTTATGGCAATAGATCTCAATGAAGATGAATACCAAGACCTTGTCTACTCTTCAGGAAATGGAAGCCTTACCATTTTTTGGAACGATGGAAATGGATCTTTTGTGGAGAAAACAACTATTGAAAAAGAAGGAGTGAAGGCATTTGCTCCAATTCATGGCGCAGAAAACGAAATCAGTTCCTTGGTCTTTACGTTAAGCAGTTCAGTCATTCATGCAAAGCCTAACCATGATCGAGTTTTCCAATTGGAGACTATTGCGAGTGGTTTTACCTTCCTCACTGGAATCGGAGCCGGAGATATCAATGGAGACGGGCTAGAAGACCTCGCAGTCGTCGATAACCAAAAGCTGATTATCTTGCGCGGAGAGGCGGTGAAACGATGAATTCGCCCTTGAGAATTCGGATTAATTTTTTGATTATGGTAATCGTGCCCTTGATTGCAGGGGTGATTGCATGCAAAAAAATGGACGATATTAAAACGGGTCTATGTGGGAATGCGGTTATTGAGCCTGGCGAAGATTGCGATTCGTTTCCCAATGGCGAAGGAACAAGTTGTGTTCCTCCTGGTAAAGAGAATGAATGCCGGCTGTCATGCATAGCCGCCGACGACGGAGAAAAGCCTAAATGTCCTCAAGGATGGGGTTGCGGTCTCGATGGTATTTGCAGAGTGTCTTCGGGAAGTTACGCACTTGTTGGAAGTGCCACTCCGGTCGGAGCATGGTCAGCCAGAACTGGCGATTTTGATGGCGACGGCAAAAAAGATGTTCTTACGCTTGGACCCAGCGATCCCATGGGAAAGGTTCGCACGCGAATTCATTACTTTAACGATCAAGCAGAAATCAGCGATTCTCATACCATGACTACCTTAATGGCCTCTCCATTGGTAGTAAATTTAAAATCAGATGCTAGTGATGATTTGGTTTCCGGTGTTCATGGAATCGTGAGCTGGAACGGGTCTGTAGATCGAAAAATGCTTCCGTCCGCAACTTCCTCAATCGATTTCAAAACCAAAAATGTTCGCATCATTCCTATAAATGTATCTTCTTCGTCGGGAAGATATTCCTGGACCATGTTTATTCGTGCTGATTCAGAGGTGGGAACAATAATTGATACTAATGGAGCAACCGAAAATATTCGCTTGGGGGACGCCGAGCTGTTCAACTCGTTGGTATCAGATCCAGCGAAAACTGTGCGGTTAAATGAGTCTTATTGTCCATCTTTCATCCTGGCGTTTAAAGGTGAAAAGAAAATCTCCGTCTTTACTCCTTGCTACGTTTCCGAAACTGGTCTTGAGTGGAATTCGGACCTTGGTCAAATTACCATTTCGCTCAGTGATCCCGTGGAATCTGGCGCTGCTTTTACAGACATCAATTCAGATGGTTTTGTCGATGTAATTGCCTCAGTAAAGACCGATTCGGGTAATAAAATCCGCATTGGATACGGCAATGATATCGGAATACATTTCTCTTCTTCTCCGGACGCAATATATATTCCAGACGACCAGTTGAGCTCCGAGTTTTGGAGCCTCACCAATGTCGAAACGCAAGAGGCAGCCGATGTCACCAGCTTACCACTCGAGTCGGGCTGGTTTGGTAATAGCTTTGGCATAAGTTTTGTTTTTCCAACGTTAATGTATGTAGATGCAAATGATAGCGATCCATATTTTGAGGGAATTCCAGAATATATAACCGTGAATGAGCGTGAGCATGGCGCTTGGAGTAGCGCTATTATTAGCGACATCAATGCCGATTGGTTGGGCGATGTTATTGTGAGTTCTTCCGAAGAGCTTGACATTGGCGTTTTCAATCTTGGTTGGACGATTAATGATCGTTACTCAATACCCACCCTTGGTCCGGTTTCGCATATGATCGTGACTGACGTCGATGGCGATTCTTTAAATGATATTGTTTATTCGCAGACCAGCCTCACCGGAGGTCGTGATGCGCTTTTCGTGTCCTACGGGCAGCCATTGAAGGCTCCCACGGCGCCAATAAAGTTTGCAGAGTTTGATTCGGTGGCTCAGATTGTTCCTGCTGATAAAGGAGTTCAAGTCCTTAGCTTTCCTAGCGATGCAGGTCCAGACAATCAAGCCAGCGTGTCGCAGTTCATTGGAACCTCCGACCACCAATTATTGTCCCAAGGTTTCTTGTACGCCGAAGGACGAGATTACGACGTCCCTCTCTTAGTAACGGTTGGCGAATTAGTTAAATCGTCAGTCGATCTTTTTAGTATAGCCTACGAAAACAATAAGTCGAATTTTGTTTACCATTCTTGGGCCGCTTTGGCGAATGGTGGACAGATTGGCAAGCCGCAAGAATTGGCGGATGGCGGGGTTCCATTTCTGGAAAATGAGTCCCCGGCTCTAATCGCCAATGCCGATCTTAACGGTGATGGCGTGGCGGAAATTATTCTAGCTTCGTATTTCAGCGCCACTTCAGGCGACTCCTCAAGTGGTCGCATACGAATTGGTAATATATCGGAGGTAGCCGCCGATGGACTCAAATGGATCGATCTCAGTGAGATTCCTCTGGAAACTCCTAACCTTATACCTACGTTGAAAGGTTTACTCTCTGCCAATGATCTTAATGGTGATGGACTTGCAGATATTGTGCTTGCCACCGGAAATGGAGCGCTCGCCATTTTCTGGAATAATGGAAATAGCCAATTCGACAAGCCTACATTTATGGCGCAAGAAGGTGTATTTGCTTTTGCGTTGACACATGATCAACCCGACGGACCCAAAACACTTGTCTATACCGCTGGGAAGTCAATCGTTAGCTCGAGTTTTTCTAAGGAACGGACTATTGAGGTTCACAATCTAATCGACGGTCTTGTCGCGCCCACGGGAATAACTGCTGGCGATTATAATGGCGATGGAATTGAGGATATTGCTGTCGTGGATAATCAAAATCTACTTATGTTGCGAGGGAACGCAAGAAAGCCTGGCCAGACATTAAAATAAAAGAGTAACTATTTAGATGACATGCGAACATAATTCCCTCTCCCTTGGGGAGAGGGGGTGCGAAATTGTGAGTCGAAATTGGGTTTCTGATTCGCCTGTATTATCGTGTATTCACCGCTCAAGTAGTTTATTTCAG
Organism: Myxococcales bacterium; assembly: GCA_050288705.1. Taxonomy (GTDB): domain Bacteria; phylum Myxococcota; class Myxococcia; order Myxococcales; family UBA5297; genus JBNKEI01. The sequence continues at coordinate 7,486 of JBNKEI010000136.1, read as the reverse complement.
CGTTAGTATGATTTTTCCTCTCCAAAAATAATACTTATTTTTCTACCGAGATTTGAAGCTCGTGCGTTGACTGATGTACAATTCGAATCGTTGGCAAACAAAGGGAAAGGGGGAGGTGAAACTCCATGGCCAGAGCTAAGCTTGCGCTTGGTCTCGATATCGGCTCCAGCAGTGTAAAACTGGTGCAGCTCAAAGAAACTAGCCGACAAGGAAAATCTGCTTATACGTTGGTGGCTTATGGCGCCAAAACGCTTCCTTCAGAGACCATTGTAGACGGTGCGCTAATGAATTCAACCGCCATTGTTCAAGCAATTCAAGAATTAATGGCGGAGTTACGCGTGAAACATAAGGAAGTGGCTATTGGAGTGAGTGGCCATTCGGTAATCATTAAAAAAATTTCTTTGCCGAGAATGACCCAGGATGAACTGGACGAGACCATCCAATGGGAAGCAGAGCAATACATACCTTTTGATGTTAAGGACGTAAATATTGATACGTTTAGACTGTCTTCTGGAAATGAGCAAACCGGACAAATGGATGTTCTATTGGTAGCCGCAAAAAAAGACATGATTAATGATTACACCTCGGTGGTTGCGGAAGCTGGGCTTACTACGGTAGTAGTGGATGTCGATGCTTTTGCGGTGCAGAATTGTTACGAGACAAATTACGATGCGTCAAATGACGACACTGTAGTCCTTATCAATGCCGGAGCATCGGTAGTCAGCATTAGTGTTATAGCTAACGGAGTTACTACTTTTACTCGCGATGTTACCTTGTTGGGAGGTAACCAGTTTACCGAAGAAATTCAAAAACAGCTTAATATCTCTTATGAACAAGCGGAGGCATTAAAGATTGGCGGAGATACGGCCGATACTGATTCGGTGGTGCCTCAGGAAGTAGAACAGGTATTAGCTACCGTTGCTGAACAGATGGCAGGCGAAATTCAAAGGTCCCTCGATTTCTATGCATCAACTGCCGCTGATGGTCGCATTTCTAAAGTTTTTTTGTCCGGGGGGACTGCGAAGATTCCAGCGCTTTTTAAAACAATCGAACAAAGAGTTGGGGTTCCAGTGGAAATTCTTAATCCGTTTAAAAGCATTCCCGTTGAAAGTAGGCGATTTGACCCCGGCTATATTATGGATATAGCGCCCACCGCGGCGGTGGCAGTGGGTTTGGCTTTGCGGCGCCCAGGCGATAAATAATCTGGTAGAAACGTATATTTGGTAGATATAGAAACGTCATATGAAGAGGTGGCGATGATTCACATCAATTTGCTGCCAGTTCGCGCCGGAAAAAAGCAGGAGCTGGGAAAACAACAACTTATTCTTTTTGGCGTATTATTGATTGGGGCCGTGGTGGGAAATGTGCTCTGGTATAATAATGCTAGCAATCGAGCAGAAAATCTTTCCCGGCAGGTTTCTGGTCTAAAAGATGATATTGCTCGAGTTGATCGCGACATAGGAGAAGTAAAGAAATATGTGGCCCAAAAGGAAGCGCTGGAACAAAAACTTAAAGTATTGGATCGCCTTAAAAAAGCTCGTACCGGGCCAGTTAAGCTTCTCGATGCCATGGCCAATGCTATTCCCCACAATGTATGGATTAAAAAATGGTCTAGCCAAAAAAATGGCGCAATGTCTCTGGAAGGAAGCACAGTTTCTAATGAAGACTTGGCAGAATTCATGAAAGCGTTGGCCAACATCGTCTGGACGGCCGAAGGAATTGGTAAACTAATGGAAGGAGTTTCCGACAAAAGTCGGGTAGAATTGATGGATAGCGGTTATATTCAAGAGATTTCACCTGATGCCGTGGGTTTCTTTTTCAAAAATGTTCGGTTAAAAAAGGCGCAAAAAAGAATGGGGTCCTCTCAGTCGGTGGTTGATTTCTCGCTTACATTTAAAGCTAACTTAGCAATTTAGAGAAAGAAGCCATGAATAAGCTTATCGAGCGTATTCTGAAAACTCCCATTGGTACCAAGCTTGGCGTCATCGCGTTGGCAGTGGCTTTAATCACTGGTGCGTGCTGGTTTTTTATGATAAGCGATACGATGTCTGCGATTGAAATAAATGAGGCGCAAATTCGGTCGCTATCCGATGAATTGGCCAACAAACGCAGAATGGCCGACGAATTATCCCGATTTATTAGAGATATAGAAACGCTTCAAGTTCGTTTTGAAGAGGCGCGCAATGAGCTTCCAATAGAAGCGGATATTGATGTACTTTTGCGTCAATTAAACGATGTGGGAAAGAAAAGCGGACTAGAAATAGTAACTTTGGAGCCCAGCAGAGAAACATTGCAAGATTTTTACGCCGTAATACCAATAAAAATGCAGGTTGCCGGAAGTTATCATGAAATCGCCCTGTTTTTCGAAAATATTTCTAAACTTCGGCGCATAGTTAACATTACTGGCTTGAGTTTTGATCAGCCGGTTCGAAAAAATGAAAAGGTGTTTCTTCGAGCTAATTATTTGGCAACCACGTTCCGATTTGTGGGCTCTTCAGATAAACGGGCAAAGAAATAGGAGCGGTGGAGTTAACTATGGCCATCCAGACTATTGGTAAAACACCCCTGGAACCAAAACTAGCGCTAATTTTTGTGGGCCTAGCTTTGATTGCTTGCGACCCTCCCTTGCCGCCACCAAACTCGCCGGCCCCTCCTAAGGTAGCGGAGAAAAAAACTACCACGAAAGTTCAAACTAAGCAGTCGTCAAAATCTTCAATAGTTTATGAATACTCCTATAGACCAGTTGGAAAGCGTGATCCATTTCGCTCAGTTTTAGATGATTTAGCAGAAAAAGCAGTGGAAGCCGCCAATGTTAAAGCTCGGTGTGGTCCATTATGTAAATGGGATTTGGAGCAGTTACGCTTGGTTGGAGTAATTAGCGGTATTTCCCGACCATTTGGTATGGTGGAAGACCCCAACGGCGTGGGATACGTAATTAAACGAAATACTTCCATTGGACGACGCAATGGAAAAGTATCAGAAGTACGTTCGGGGGAAATAGTGATTACCGAAGTATATAAAGACCAAGCGGAAAAGCCATTTCTAAACTCGGTTGTGCTTAAAATTCCTCAAGGAACCAAGGACGTTAGACCAGAAGATATTAACCTCTTTATGCCCGAGGTTGCCGAATGAGCCGCTCAATCCTAAAAGTAGAACCGTTTAATATGAAATCTTCGCGCTCAGCGTTATTCCGAATGGTCTTAGGATTCGGGCTAGTTCTGGCCGTTTTCTCGTGGAATGCTCTGGGAGAAAACAAACCAGGCGTAAATGTGGTAAAGGAACTGCAAATTTCGGGAGGCGAGGAATTAACTAAGGTAATCCTGAGGGGAAGCCAGTCTCCCACTTTTACGGTTTTTCGGCTAACTTCTCCTGAACGAGTGGTTGTTGATATTGCAGATTCGGATATTTCCGCAATAAAAGGTCCTCATAAAGGTAAAGGTCCTATTAATGGAATTACTGTTTCGCAGTTTTCTGATTCATTGGCCGCGGTGGGGCGAGTAGTATTAGCCATGAATGGTGCTACTCCCTATGACGTTAGGGGAGAAAAAAATAGCGTAGTTATTACTGCAGGACACGATACTTCTTCCACCAGCAAAAAAGATGAATTAGGAAACCAAACCGAGTTCGAAGAAGGGGTGGTGCTTGCTAGGCGTGACGAGAATATTTTGACTCGCCCGGCTACTCAATTACTTGGAATTAATTCAGAGCAAACTAGCTCTGCTTTTATTGTGAATTTACAAACCGATCGAGAGGTTGGCACTATCGATATTTTAGAGCTGACCAGGCCGCCACGTTTGGCTATTGATATGCCGGGTGTTCATCGTGCTCTGCGAACAAGTTATTTGCCATCATCGGCTCCCATAAAAGAAGTTCGTTTTGGAAAGCATCCCGGAAAAACACGCATGGTGTTGGAAGCGCGAGCCAAAGATCGCATGCCTGCATACCAAGTACACCGTTCCGCAAATGGGTTACGGATTGAGTTGGCAAGTTCGGCCAAGCCCGCGATAGCGAAAGCGCCCACTGTAGTAGCCAAAAAAAATAAATCACCGGACCAAGGTAGTTCTAAGGCTGCCGCAGTGCGGGAAATCACTTTTGAGGGTAACGCTGCCTTAGGAAAAATTGTGGTAGCTGTGCCCAAGGGGGCTAAGTACAAGGTTCTTCGACCTGATCCCCATACGGCGGTTTTGACTCTTTCCCACGCCCAACTGCCCGGACATTTGGAGCGAAGCCTAGATACTTCCTTTTACGGCGGACCAGTAAAAATGGTGAGTTCGTTTACCTCTCCCGGAAATTCTCAATCGGTTCAAATTGTGGCCACCTTAGAGGGAGAGGCCAAGGATTCGGTATATTTTGAAAAATCCAAATTGATTTGGACCTTCAAAACCCCGGGCGCCGAAATGGTGCTGGACGGAAAATCTTATAAAGTTGAGGAATCTTCTGCTGCTCCCAAAATAGGGGGGTTTGTTTCCGAAGCGCCTCGTTACGCTGCTTCCTCAGCCCCGCGCCGAGCGCGATACACTGGACGTTTAGTTTCGTTCGAATTCAAAGACATTGATATTCATAATCTTCTAAGAATAATGGCGGAATTATCGCGTCGCAATATTGTGGTTGCCGATAATGTAGCTGGAAAAATTACCATTCGTTTGCGCAATGTTCCTTGGGACCAGGCTTTGGATTTGATTCTAAAGTCCAAGAAACTCGGAAAAGAAGAATTTGGAGACATTATCCGGGTAGCACCTTTGAAAGAATTAGAAGAAGAAAGAAAAATTGCGGAATCTATTAAGGCGAGCAGGCAAAAGCAAGAACCTCTTAGAGTACGCCTGATTCCGGTCAATTATGCCACCGCTCCAGATATTTCAAGCAAAGTGAAAGATTTATTGAGCGAACGAGGAACAGTAAATGTCGATGCGCGTACCAATGTGATTATCGTAAAAGATGTTGCCGAAGCCCTGGAGCGAGCAGAAGGATTGGTGCGTCGGCTAGATACTCAAACCCCCCAGGTTTTAATCGAAAGCCGAATTGTGGAAGCGAATACTTCTTTTTCCCGAGAAGTGGGTATTCAATGGGGCGGAAACATTTCCATGAGTCCAGCTACCGGCAATCCTACTGGGCTAGTGTTTCCTAACGTAGTGCGTATGGCAGGAGCCAGCGCTTCCGAGGGAAATACCGGGACTGGGGACATACCAAATTTTGCAGTGAATCTGCCGGCCCCCATCGGAGCGGGAGCAGGAGGAGGAGTAGGGTTTGTGTTCGGCTCGGCTGGAGGGGCGGTCATGCTTAATTTGCGATTGTCGGCAATGGAAGCAGGCGGCCAGGTTAAAACCATTAGCGCTCCCAAAGTAACTACTTTGGATAATACCGAGGCCACCATTTCTCAAGGAATCTCTATTCCCTTTAGTCAATATTCATCCACTGGGGTGAATACTATGTTTGTGGAAGCCAAGCTGGAGCTCAAAGTAACACCTCATGTGACTTCTGATGGCAGTGTGCTGATGAAAATTCAGGCCAGTAATAACTCGCCCGATCCTAGTTTTACTGGTTCTAATGGACAGCCTTCTATTAGCCGCAAGGAAGCACAAACCGAGGTGCTGGTAAATGATGGCGATACAACGGTTATTGGCGGAATTTACACTCGTACTCAATCGTACAATGAAGCGGCAGTTCCCTGGCTTTCTAAAATTCCAGTATTGGGATGGTTTTTCAAAAAGAAAGCAGAAAAGGATAATCGTACTGAGCTTTTAATATTTATTACTCCTCGAATCATTAATCGAAACCAAATTGTGGCCGCCAAAGAGGGCGAGAAATCCTAGAGGTTTTCTTTTTCAGTTGCGGCAACCTTTTGGTTGTCGACCCGAGAATCGCCATGAAAATAAAATCTTTTCTAATACTGCCCCTGACCGCGATGCTGCTTTCTTGTAATGCCGAAGACGTATTAAGTATTCAGATAGTCAATGCTATTAACGGCGAGCCTAATAGCAAATGTGAGGCCAAGGCAAGCGATGCTCAGAAATTCAAAGGTTCGCTTAATTTCTCTATTCCCGAGGCAATGGGTATGTATCCGCAGTATTATCTTGCCCTTAAGGTTAAATCTAGCTTGGAGACCGAAAAGCCTACCGCTGGCGGAACTACGCTACAGCCGGAATCGCGTAATGACTTCTATATTTCTGAGCTAAGGCTAGATTATGAATGCCAAGACGAAGCTAACCGCTGCCGCGGTTTTCCTAACATTCCTACTCAAGTTACCCCCATGGCAGGAACGGTACCCGCTGGAGGTACGTTGGCGGTAGTAGCTGCACTATTCACGGTTGCTTCGGCGGACAGTATTGCTGCCTTCGTGGGAGAAGAAGGGGTAAATGTGAGTATAAACATTAAGCTCAAAGGTCAATTCGCCAATGGTTCGGAAAAAGAAGTACCCGCCTACGCTTTTCCGCTTTTTCTTTACCGCTATGCACTTCCCAGCTTTGACCGCAACAAATACCAACTAAGCGCTGCAGAAGGTTCTGACGGGCCTGCTTGTGGGAATTGGGGGCAGGATGGGGCAGCTCCAGTCTTGGTTTGCCGTCCGGGCTGCGGAGGATGTGGGGAAGGGTTGAAGTGTGATGAAGATACTTGTTCTTGTGTATCCGAGTGATTTTTACTGTTCTTTTGACATTCCTCATTCTTTGGGATTCTTCGGGCTCTCATGGGCCTCTTTGGAAGAGGGCCGGGGTGAGGGCAAAAACTAGAACTCGATTCTCCTGAATGCCTTGACTATGGGCCTGGGATCGGGCAAGCACTCGTTCGAAGAGTTGGAAACTCGGATCAACTTTTTTCGAACAAATGGGGAAAGCATGTCGTTCCGTACGCATCTTGAGCAACTGGTAGGTCAGGTAGAAGGAGCCGTCGCCTGCAGCGTTATGGGATTTGATGGCATTTCTATCGATACATTGCAGGCAGAGGACCCGGGTTTCGATCTTTCGGCAATGCTCATTGAGTACGGTTGCATTCTTGGACAGCTCAAAGACACCGCAGCCGGACTGCAGGCGGGCTTGCTTTGCGAAGTAGCAATTCATAGCGAAAAGCTTTGTACCATTGCTCGCTTCCTTACCCCTGAATATTACTTGGTGCTTGCTCTGCTACCTGATGGTAACTTGGGCAAAGGGCGCTATGCACTGCGGGTGGCTGCGCCTAAGGTTAAGGCTGAGCTGGAGTAAGCACCCCAAGTACCTCATTTTCTGTACAGGAGTTAAAGGCAATGGCCGATATGGTGGACACTAGTGAGTTTCGCAACGGATTAAAAATCGAGATGGACCAAGAACCCTTTGAGATTACCTACTTTCAGCACGTAAAGCCGGGAAAAGGTTCTGCGTTCGTACGGACAAAGATTAAAAGTTTAATTTCTGGCCGTACCTTGGAGCCCACTTTTAAATCAGGTGATAAAGTGGCAAAAGCTGACGTGGAAGAAAGGGAAATGCAGTATTTATACGTACAGGGCGAAGAGTACCAT
>JBNKEI010000135.1:0-22073 GCA_050288705.1 Myxococcales bacterium | reverse complement strand
GGAAGGTCCGAAAAAACAAACCTGGCTTGGAAGCGAACTACTTCTTGGTCGCTTGCCGGGTTGGCGTTGGTGCTGGGAGGAATTGCCGTTTACGAACAAGTAAAAATTAATTCGCAGTTAAATGATATGAAAAAGCTTGGCGTAAATGGCAGTCTACCCGGTGAGGCCAGACCCGAGTATGATGATTATAAGAGTAAATGCAATAGAGCCTGGAATTGGCGCAATGGATTGCTTGCGGGAGCGGGGGCTGCCGCAATAGGAGCGGGTACTTTTTATTGGCTTAGCTTGACTCCCCCTGCAAAAATGGCAACTAAGAATGCAGGGTCGCCCCTGGTAACTTTCTCGGTGGCAGGAACGTTTTAGTGTAGCGATATTCTCTAGGTTGTTGAAAGGTAAGACCTCGAATGTCATACGACGCAGTAATTGTAGGGGCAGGTCCTGCGGGGTGCTCTGTGGCTTGCTTTCTCGCTCGGAAAGGGTACCGCATTCTGCTGCTCGACAAAGCCCGTTTCCCTAGGGATAAAACCTGCGGAGATGGCATAACCGCCTCTTCCATTCAGGTGATGGAGGAGATGGGGGCTATGGATTTCGTAGAAGCAGGGGCGCAGTGGTGTAAATGCAGAAGTATTGTGCTTTCCTCCCCCTCGGGAATGGTTATTAATGCTCCGACTACTCATAAAGAGGGCTTGCGCGACTACGGGCTGGTTATTCCCCGACAAGAATTAGATCATCGTTTGGCGCTATATACTAAACAATTGCCGGGGGTGACTTTTCTGGAAAATACCAAGATAACCGGAATAGTAGGAGACAGCGAAAACGTAAGGGGAGTAACTGATGGGCAGCAAGAATTCATTGGTCGTTGTACTATTAGTGCAGAAGGTCACTATTCGGTAGTTGCCCGGAATTTAAAAAGAAGTCCTATTAAACCAAAGTATTTGGGGTTTGCGCTGCGCGGATATTTTTCTCAGGTTGAAGGATTAGAAGAATCCATTGGGCTTCATTATGAAAAAAGTATTCTCCCGGGATATGGATGGATTTTTCCGGTGGGCCATAAGCGTGCGAATGTCGGAGTAGGACTGTCGGTTCGTTTTAAAAGCTATCATGGAATAAAAAACTTGTTTAATAGCTTTATTGAAAACAATTCTTTTGCACGATTTCATTTAAAAAACGCCCAGCTAGAAGCGGGAACTCTAAAAGCCTGGCCTCTTCCTTTAGGCTGTGCCCCGGGAAAGCGGGCATATAAAAATGTGCTTTTGGTTGGTGACGCTGGCCAATTTGTAGATCCGCTTAACGGAGAAGGAATCTATTACGCTCTAAAAAGCGGTAAATATGCTGCTCTGGCTGTAGAAAAGGCTTTAAACTTGAATAGTCCCCAGCGGGCAGGCTTATTCTATGAGAAGTTATGGAAAAAAGAGTTTGCCCTTCGAGAATTTACTAGTGCTTACCTATTGCAGCCGTTTTTAAACAGCCGTTGTTTTATCGATTTGACAGTCAAATTAGCCTCCAAAAAAGAAAAACGCGCTCGGCTTTTAGCAGGAGTTATTACTCATAAAGAAAACAAAGCAAATTTATTAAAACTGCCTTTTTTGTAGCCGAATTCAGCATCCTCATTGCGCTGTTACGCCGATTACTGCAAAAACTCCAAAATGATCAGAAGGCCAGGTGTCGTCGGAGGCAGGGAAATCCAAAACTACGCGCGCGTCTTCAATAGTATGCTCTCCGCGATTAGTTACTGACCCCCGCACAAAAATGTAGTCAATGCGCCGGTCTTGTTCAATGCTGCGGACGGTGTAAGGGTTTGCTCTAGACCAGGTATAGCCATCTTCATGAGGATGACGGCGAGCCCAGGCGTCACGATAAAAAGTTCCTCGCCCGGCCAAGGAATCTAGTCCTACCAGATAGCGGATAGCATGAGCGCCGGGAGACATATTGAAATCTCCGGCAAGTATTACATGAGTAGAGTCGGGAGCTACACATTGTTCATCCAAAGCCAGAACCTGGGCCTCTCGAAAGGCTGCATGGCAAGGATGGAAACTTAAATGACAGTTGGTTAAGCGAACCTCTCCTGCCGGAGTGCTGACTTGTACCTGAATGGCGCCACGAGGATCGCCTGGTGCGCTTGGAAGGCAAATGTTCTTGGTATGATGAATAGGGAACCGGCTTAATACAGCATTTCCAATAGGGCCTCCGTCGGAATGAGGATCGACCGCGCAAAAAGCAACATACATTTGTAACATTCGACTTAGGCTGGCAGCTTGAGCATACAAGGGACCTTGGCGAACCTCCTGAAGAGCAACTAAATCGGGCTCCAATGCGCGCAGTCCTTCGGCAACTACTTCTAATCGCCTTTCGGGCGAATGCTGGTCGTTCCATAGATTGAAAGTAACAATGCGCAAGTAGTCCATTTTTTATTCTCCCTAGGGTTCCAAATCGCTATTTTACTCTTTGCTGGCCAAGTCAGCGTTTGATCTACTTGAATGATCTACTTAGGTGTCCAGCTTCTGTCCCCCGTCTCTATTGGTTCTAATGGTCGTCAGGTTTGAAATCTTCTTTACCTTAATAAGCTTCCCCCGCAGTGTGGGGTCGGCAACAGAAGAAAGGCTTGCTGGTCGTTTGCTGTCTTTTTGGATCGCAGTAGGCATTATAAAAAAAGAAAGCGGGAAGGAGCGCAATGATGAGATGTCGCGACCTGATGAAGAAAGAAGTATATTCCTGCCGAACAAACGATCCTCTTTACCGAGCTGCGGAAATAATGGCTGCAGAAAACATTGGTTTTTTACCGGTGCAAGATTCTTTGCGTCGCTTAGTGGGAGTAGTTACTGATCGAGACTTGGTAGTCCGAGCTCTAGCCAACCGAATAGATTTTTATACTCCAATTGAGCGAGTAATGACTCGGGAATTGGTATGGTGTAAGGCGTTGGATGTTATTGAGAAAGCGGAAGAAGAGATGGGCGCTGCCCAAGTGTCACGAATTCCGGTGGTTGATGATTTTGGAGAATGCGTTGGAATAATTAGTCTTTCCGACATTGCACAATCGCGGACATTTGCGGAAAGCGGAGCATTGCTAGAAAAGGTTACCGAACGGGAATCAACTTGGTCTCTTCATTAGACTTAAGAAAGCTTTAGAAAAAGTAGGAGCGGAAAGTTGCATCAGTTGTAAATTTCAATTGAAAATTTTATCCTCCCCAAAAAGGATCTATGAGGGATGTGGTTTAGCATTTACCATGAATTCTTGATCGCGATTTTGGGGGAGGAAAATGAAAAAAATCAAAGTTCTTGTTGCTACTTTTTTTATACTAATTTTCAATTCAACCGTAGTCGATGCCCATGATCAAAAACTGTCGCATCTGGAAAGGTTGGGTAAGCATCTTTTTTTCGACAAAAATCTTTCCACTCCGCGAGGTCAGTCTTGTGCGATATGCCACGGAAAAGCGGTGGGATTTACTGGACCTGTATCTAGTATCAACGCTACTATTGCCATTTATCCGGGGGCGGCTCACGCTCGATTTGGTAACCGTAAACCACCATCCTCAGCCTATGCCGGAGACAGCCCGGTGTTAACATATGACTTGTCCTCTAACCAGTGGATAGGTGGAATGTTTTGGGATGGACGGGCCACAGGTCATGTTCTTGGCGACCCCTTGGCAGAGCAGGCGCAAGGTCCATTTCTTAACCCCTTGGAGCAAAATAACGCAAATGCTAAGGTTGTGTGCGTCAAAGTCAGAAATTCAAAATATGCCAAGTTGTTTGAATATGTATGGGGAACTGGCTCGTTAACGTGTGCACGCGATGTTGAAGATACTTACGAAAAAATTGCTCGGTCAATTGCTGCCTACGAACGTTCGAAAGAAGTGAATTCATTCAACTCCAAATATGACCGCTATCTTGCTGGGAAGACCGAGCTTAGTCCAACAGAAAAAAGGGGATTGGAACTATTCGAGGGCAAAGGAAAATGTGCTGCCTGTCATATTAACCGACCTGACTCTAATGACAATCCACCGCTCTTTACTGATTTTACCTATGATAATCTAGGAGTACCAAGAAATCCATTGAACCCTTTTTATTATATGTCCCCAAAATGGAATCCAATTGGTTTTAATTGGATTGATCTTGGTCTTGGCGGATATTTGAAAAATGCGGGATATTCGCCAGATGTCTATCTTCCAGAATTAGGCAAAATGAAAGTTCCTACCCTTCGAAATGTTGCTAAAAAGCCCCATTTTGGTTTCGTCAAAGCATTTGCGCATAATGGGTATTTCAAATCGCTCAAACAAATTATTCATTTTTATAACACCAGAGACGTTTTGCCTGCTTGTCACGAGCTAGAAATTTCTGGTAATTGCTGGCCGCTGCCAGAAATTGCGGAAAATATTAATATAAGCGAGCTTGGAGACCTAGGGCTGACCGATCAGGAAGAAGATGAAATTGTGGCCTTCTTAAGGACCCTTTCTGATCTCGATGTTGACTAACCCATCTATTCGGCCCCTGACGTCTCCATAGGCAACAAACGTGGTGACTAGTCACAAAAAAAACTAGCAACCGGATGGGGCTGGTGCTACTTTAGTTTACAAATACTTTTTATAAAAGAGCTCGATATGCAAATGAGTATGCTGGTGCGGAAAGTTTTGGTATCTTTTACTGTTTGTTGTTGGTTTCTGGGTGCGTGCAGTCGCGAGACGAGTCAAGAAGAGGAAGAGAACGAATACCAGGCGTTGCGAACCTCAGTGGCGGCCTCGATTGTGGCAACACCAACGTCGGTTGTTGCTGGAGAGAAAGTTGATTTGTTCATTGAGCTTTACTCCAAACACAAGACGATTGTGGACGTGGTTGCCAAAATACATTCTCCCGATGGGGAAGTAGTTCATGTCGCTGAGTTTGATAAAATAGAGGTTAATTCTTCCTCTAAAGAGATGACTAATTCATTTTTCACCGATTCCAATGCTCGTGTGGGTGTTTACAGTGTAGAGCTGATGGTAATGCATACAAAAACAGCAAACACCTTGGTCGTGCAAGAATCGGCTGCCGAATTTACAGTTTCTAAAGCCACTATTATCCCCGAAAGTCATTCTTTGAATTATGACAAAGTAATGCACATGCCTGGCGAGTCTGATCCATTTAAGAATTGTTCAACATGTCATGGTTACGATTTAAAAAATGGTAAAGCATCAAACTGTTATACCTGCCATAATGCAAACGATCATGTCGTACGAGAAGGAAAAGTAATGCATAAATCTGGCTCAGCATTTACTTGCGTGACTTGTCACGGTCCAAATAATTCTGGCGGATTAGGACCAGCGTGCTCTGAATGCCATCGTTAGTCGTAAATCGAAGACATGGCCCTCTAAGGGCGCTTGGCAGTTAGTTGATGGAATAGGAAAAATTATATGAAAGAAATTATTTATTCTACCAAACTGTGCCAAAAATGTGGCCATTGTCAGGCCATATGTCCAGTGGGAGCGATAACGGGCAAGGGAAGGCGCAGAATTAACAGCAAAATTTGTTTAAAATGTGGACAATGTCTAATGCATTGTCCGGCGGGAGCTATTGTCGATGCATCAATGGTGGCGGATATCACAAATGCACTAGCCGATTCTTCTAAAGTAGTTTTCGCGCAAGTAGCTCCATCTGTCAGAGTTGCCTTGGGCGAGCTTTTTGGATTACCGCCCGGCACTGCGGTGACTTCCAAAATTTTTGCGGCTCTGCGCAAGCTTGGGTTTGATAAAGTCTACGATACTTTGTTTGCTGCAGATCTTACTATTATGGAAGAGGCAAATGAGTTAATAAGACGGATACGTGATCAACGAGGACCTTTGCCTCAGTTTACTTCCTGTTGTCCGAGTTGGGTTTATTATGCGGAAACCCACTATCCAACTATACTTCCTTATTTATCCACTGCGAAATCGCCCCATCAGATGTTAGGGACGGTTATGAAAACATATATTGCGCAAAAAAATGAGGTTGACCCTGCGAATATCTTTACGGTCTCGGTTATGCCTTGCACCGCAAAAAAATACGAATGTCAGCGTCTCGAAATGAACTCTAGCGGATTTCGTGACGTGGATGCGGTTATTACCACCCGCGAATTAGCACAAATGATTCGCAAAGCCGGCATCGATTTTAATCATCTCGTTGACGAAGAACCTGACTCGGTTGGAGGTAAATGGTCAGGAGCAGCCGCAATATTTGGCGCCACTGGCGGGGTGATGGAAGCAGCCCTGCGCACTGCCTATGAGGTATACACTGGCGATAGACTAGGTCCTATTGATTATACTTCGCTACGCGGTTCTGATTCTATTCGTGATGCTACTGTGGCATTTGGCAATACGGCAGTCAAAGTAGCTATTGTTTATGGAATTTCCAATGCGCGCTTGCTGGTGGAAGAAGTCTTAGCGGGGAAAAGTGAATACCATTTTATTGAAGTAATGAATTGCTTTGGCGGCTGCGTCAATGGGGGCGGTCAGCCTATTTACCAAGAGGAGCGAAAAAATGACTAAACCATCTAATCAAACGACGTTTTCTCGTCGCGAAATTATTGCTTTTGCGGGAGTTGGTGCGGCTGTTACTCTTTTTGGGGCATGTGCAAACGATTCAACCAGAACTCAGCAAAAATTCGCTGCTGTTACGGCAAATGGGCTTCCAGAATACGTGCAAAAACGCACTGCTGGCTTGTATCAACTCGATGCAAATGCCCCAACACGAAGATCTCATGAAAATCCAGAAATAGTCGCTATTTATAGCGAATTTTTGGGAGAACCGCTTTCGGAAGTGTCCGAAAAACTGTTGCATACTACCTATACTCCGCGGGTGTAGGGCTACATCAATTTGAATGGTGGGGCATAAAATTTCCTGTTACAAGCAGTCTGAAAATGCTTGCGAAAGTGCCGAGGCCGCAACAATTGCTACAGCTTCTCGATAACTACAACTGAGAGAAAACGGGGGGAAGAGCTTGCAGGCGTGGAGTTCCTATGGCCTCAGTCCAAAGTGTTTCCCCAAGCATACCAACTAGCCAGATTAAGAGCAGCAAGGTCCCTAGCTTTCAAAAAGCCGCGCCTACTTTGCTAGGGGCAGAGGCTCGGTATGAACCCAGCAATTTCAATGCAACAAAGGATGATTTCTACCAAGGTCAAGTGGACCTTGCGCCAAAATCTTATCATAAAATAGGCAATGAATCCTGTTCTGCTAAAATGATGAGGAAAGCGGCACCTCCGGCAGTAATCGTAATCGCGATTTTAAAAACTATTGGATTGTTGGTGGAAGCTATTAGCAGGGGAGTTACTAAACAATCATTTGCAAAAATTGAATTTCCCATTGAGCCCAAAATTGCTGCCAACTTGGCTGAACATGTTTACGAACCTGATCTACCAGTTGCATTAGGTTATAAGATGTTATCTTACGAAGAAGTTTCAAAAATGTTTGGCGTTAATCTAAAGGACTTACAAAATGCCAAAGCTCAGGTTTATCAAGGCGAGGGCGAACGCCAGAATATTGTTATCGCCTTTCCCGGTTCGGCGCTTCCATTCTCAAAAAACAGGGAACACGCGCATGCATTTGGCAACAACATTGGGCAGGCAATGGGTTTCAGACCTAATAATTATGCTGCTGCCAAGGCAATTGGGAAACAGGTTGGTAAAAATTCGCCACCCGATACTTCGGTTACAATTGTGGGCCACTCGCAAGGTGGTGGTATGGCAACCGTGGCTGGTGCTTGGGCGGCAAAGTCCCGACCCATTCACGTAATGACTTTTAACACTGCAGTGGTAAATCGTAGAAACCTACCACGTACAAACCTACTAGGTAGAAAGAGCCTGGCGATACAGAATAATTTCGTGAACGAGGGTGACCAACTCCACAAGGTCAATCGATTGAACAAATTGCCACGGGCCTTCTTCGATGTGGAGCACGGAACGACTCACCATGTTTCCGGCGAGGGCGGCAAAGGGCATAGCATCAAATCTACCGCGCAAAATGTGGCTGCATGGCAGGTGTCTTTTGATGAATTGTATGGCCAAGGCAAAATCAAAACGGAGAGACTGAGCTAGGGGGCTTGCTTTCATCTATTTCTACAAGTCCCGTCGGCCAGTTAATGCTCGGGCAAGGGTTACCTGATCGGCATACTCTAGGTCTCCGCCCATAGGAACCCCTTGCGCAATACGAGTTACCCGTATGCTCAGTGGTTTGATGAGTTTTCCTAGGTAAAGCGCAGTTACTTCGCCTTCTACATCTGGATTAGTGGCTATAATAATTTCTTTGGGAGCTATGGGAGCCAAGCGAGCTAATAATTCTTGAATTCGTAGCTGTTCAGGACCAATTCCATCCATGGGAGAGAGCACTCCGTGAAGAACATGGTAGCGGCCCTTGAATTCACGGGTTCGTTCGACTGCCAATAGATCGGCGACCCCCTCCACCACGCAGAGAATAGTGCTATCGCGTTTGGGATCAGTGCAAATAGGACACGGGTCATTTTCGGTGAGAGTGCAACAAACTGAGCATAGTCTTACTTTTTCGGTAATTTCCCAAAGTGCTCGCGACAAATTGCGAGCATATTCTTTGGGCGATTTAAGAATGTGAAAAGCAAGTCGCTGTGCTGTTTTTTCACCAATACCTGGTAACTTAGCCAGCTCAGCAACTAGGCGTTGAATGGGGTTAGGCGTCATATTACGTTAGACCTGGAATTTTGACTCCACCGGATAGTTTTTCTAGCTCTGCTTTCATTTTGTTTTTCGATGCGTCTAAAGCTTGATTAATGGCAGCCACAATGAGGTCTTCAAGCATGGCGGTGTCGCCGCCTTCCAGTGCTTTGGGGTCAATGCGTAAACCCTTAAGTTCTTGGGTTCCATTAACCGTGGCAATAACAAGGCCTCCACCGGACTTACCTTCACAATTTTCATTAGCTAATTCTTGTTTTCGCTTCTCAATGCGTTCGTTAAGCTTGTTTGCTTGGCGGATAAAGTAGTTGACGTCGATTCCTGGCATGTGGTTCTCCGGTGCGCTGTAGACTCATTGGTCGTTAGGTGAGGTACCAATATTATTGGAATGCTACTTAGTCATCTGCTTCTTGGGCAAAGTGTAAATTGTCATCCTCGGTATGTTGCATTTCTTCGTTTTTATCAAGAATACGAATCTGCTCAATAGTTCCTTTCAAAATCTCCAGCGTGGCTTTTACAGCGGGGTGCTCTTTGCTGCTTTGAAGAATGCGTTCTTCGCGGGCGCGAACACGGTTGCTTTCTTCTTCTGCTAATGAAAAAAACGAGCTAGCAGAAGAAACAGTCTCTATTTGCAGGCCAGTGGGGGATTTCAGAATAGTTCCCAGAATGCTTTCAATTTCTTTTTGAAGTCTTTCCGCTTGCCGACGATACATTCCGTGTTTTAATTCGAATCCAATTCTAACGCTCCCAGGCTCAATACAAATAACTCGCGAATGAGAAAGGGCCGAGGCCAACAAATCTTTTTTTTGGCTTCGAAGAGAAGCGACTACTTCTCGCCAAATAGTGTGAGCATCAATTGGGCATGCAGGGGCTTGGTCGCGTTTTATTTTCCGGTTAGGGGGCGAAGCCAGCTCTGCAGTCGGTGAAGAAACACTAGGAGTTGGGGGAGCAATGTTAGGAACGAAAGGGAAGGGGGGGCGGTCGCCCTCCCTCGGCGACCGCAGAAGTGGAAAGCTGTGATGCCAAAGACTCAACCCGAGTTAAGATTTCCGGAATGGAAATTCCCGGGGCCAGGTGGATACATTTTAAAAGAGCAACCTCCATGGCTAGTTTTGGCTGTGCAGCCCGAGAAATTTCCCATATCGCTGATTGAGCTAAGTCGAAAAGGCGGATTAAGTGGGTAGGGTCAGCTTCTTGTGCCAGATCAAGGATTGCCTTTTTTTCGAAATCAGCCAACTCCTCCGGAGCTTCTCCCGTAATTCGACCAATGAGCAAATGACGCAAATAAAGGGCTATTTCCTCGGCAAGACGTTTAAAATCTACTCCCTTGCTATGGAGTTCATCGACACGCACCAAAATCGGCTTCGCCTCTTTTTGGATTAATGCCTTACACAGCTCATGAATGGCGGTTTGGTCAACCATCCCTAATGCTTCGGCAACTGTTTCTTCCGATGGCGAGTGACCACAGGCTGATAGCACCATGTCTAGCAAAGAAAGCGCGTCACGCATTCCTCCTTCGGATTGGCGAACAATTAATGCCAGCGAGCGTGGTGAAAGAGAAGCGCCCTCGGCGGTGGTAATATGCTCTAGCCGCTCCATCATTCGTGCGGCGTGAATTCGTCGGAAATTATGGCGTTGGCAACGGGAAAGAATGGTATCGGGAAGTTTGTGGGGCTCAGTGGTAGCAAAAATGAATTTTACGTGGGGAGGGGGCTCTTCCAAGGTTTTCAGCAGGGCGTTAAATGCTGAGGTAGAGAGCATGTGAACTTCGTCAATTATGTAAATCTTGTGGCGATCTCTTTGGGGTAAATAGGTTACCCGCTCCCTTATTTGGCGTACGTCTTCTACGCTGTTGTTGGAAGCACCATCAATTTCCGCCACATCGACGGAAGTTCCTAAGGCAATTTCTCTGCAGGGGTGGCATTTTCCGCAAGGTTCCGGCGTAGGCCCAATTTCACAGTTAAGCGCTCTCGCTAGTAATCGAGCAGCGCTAGTTTTGCCTACTCCCCGCGGACCGCAAAACAAAAAAGCGTGGGCTACTCGCCCCTGGGAAATAGCATTGGCCAGAGTTCTAACTACGTGCTCTTGGCCTGTCATGTCTGCAAAAAGTTGGGGACGCCACTTTCGCGCTAGTACGAGATAGCTCATAAGTGCGCCACCTTATAACATAACTACTAGCTGATTTGATCTGGTAAAGGTTTACACGCCTAATGAAGTACCTGCGAAGGCCAATGTAGTTCCTTGAAGCGTTTCTGCGCAAGCCGAGATTGGTGGCTATTGGAAACAAGATCTTGCAATCGGTAGACTTGTTTTACCAGTTCTTCCCAACTGTGAGCAATTTCACCTATGGCAGTGTCTAATTTCTTTTTGGCTTCCAAAGTACGGAATTCGGTTGCCTTCATGGCTGCCTGAAGCTTGCAGGTATCGCGCACTGCTTGCTCATAAGCTTTGCCATCAGATTTTAAATCAATTCCTTTGCCTTCAAAAAGTTCGATGAGCTGCTGAGTATAAGAACGTTCCAAACCCTCCTTTTGAACAGCGTCTTCAATGATTGACCGGATAGTAGCCTTTTCCATAGTCCACTCCTGGTCCCCCAAATTGGTTTAAGGCAAAGCTTACAGGCGTATAACTACTTTGCAGTATACCATCGCACAGCCTTGGAAAGAAAGGTGCTCTCTAAAGCAGGCGAGAAGGACACAAGCGAGAAATAGGCATGCTATCGGCCATGTGCCATAGACTATTTGGTAGGGAGTGACTCACTGGTATCGAGTTCCACCACTAATTCGATACGGCGATTCATTTCGCGTCCCTCGGGCGCATCATTTTTAGCAATAGGCATGGTGGAGGCTCGACCAACTGCCGAAAGCGAATTAGCAGGTATACGCAAGGCTTCTTCCAAATAGTTGGCCACGGTTGCGGCGCGTGCTGCCGAGAGGTCCCAGTTGTTGCGAAAGCGATCACCATTGGGAACCAAGGAGTCAGTATGGCCTTCCACGCGAATATGACGCTGCAATGCTTTGAGTTCTAGCCCCACCGAGTCGAGAACGGGTAGAGCCTCGGGTCGCAACACTGCGTGGCCAGAGTCAAAAAAGCGGGAAGCTCCTAGCCGTACTGCTAGTCTTTGCCCTTCTGCTTCCACAATCACGCTGGCGTTACGCTCCATTAGTAGAGGACGCAATCGCTTTTCCAGTCGGTTACGCCATTTTTCTGCCGCTCGTTGTTGTACAGATTTGCTTTTGGGAGCAGCAGATCCTAAATCAAGTCCGGTTCCTTGAGGACCTTGAAAAATTGGCAAAGCGTTAGTTCCTCCACTGCCTTGCATATGAAGAGCCCAGCGAATTGAAGTCGCAGTCTGTTCAAGTTTTTTGTTATCTACACGACTGATTGCATACATGACCACAAAAAATGCGAATAACAAGGTAATAAAGTCGGCGTAAGAAACCAGCCATCGTTCATGGTTTTCGTGCTCTTCCGCATGCTTTTTCTTGGCCATATTTGAAATTATCCGGGAGTTTGTGGGGGTGAGCTGGACTCGTGAGCAAAAGCCGCTAAACGTTCCTCTAATACTCGGGGGTTAAGTCCTTCTTGAATGGCCAGCACACCTTCCGCAATCATGGTTTTGCGGTCTCGTTCGATTCCCAATTTTCGTTTCAACTTGGCGGCTACTGGCAAAAAAATAAGATTGGCTATTCCAACTCCATACACTGTGGCTACAAACGCAGTTGCAATGCCTCCGCCCAATTTAGAAGGGTCATTAAGATTTTCCATTACATGGATAAGGCCGAGGACGGCGCCCAAAATACCTACAGTAGGAGCAAATCCTCCCGCGGATTCATAGATTTTGGCACCAACGGAATTTTCTTCGAATTCGGCCTCGATTTGGGTTTCTAGGGCACTTCGCGCAACCCCCGCATCCACTCCGTCCACTATGAATTGGAGCGCTTTACGAAGAAATGGGTCTTCAATGCTTCCTAGTCGGCCTTCTAAAGCGAGTACCCCGTCGCGTCTAGCGATTCCAGCCAACTCTACAATTTGTTTTATTAGGCCGTTTAAGTCCACTGCCTTTTCAGTAAAAGCAGCCTTGAACATTTTTACTCCGCGCATGAAATCCTTCATGGGGAAGGCGACCATAGTAGCGCCAATGGTTCCACCAAAAACAATTAAGGCGGCGGTTCCCTGGAGAATCGAACCGACATGCCCGCCTTCCAAGGCTTGGCCGGCCAGAATCATGCCAATGGCCAGAATAATTCCGCCTATTGTGGCTAGATCCATCCCCCTAAATCTCCTCTTCCTCCTGGGACGAAGCAGAATCAACCACGCGCAGTCTGTGATGAATTTGTCGGTGGTAATCGATGGCCCGCTGAATAATGTCGTCAACGCTTTCACGAACCATGAGTCGTGCCCCAGTGGTCAAAGTGATGACTGTGTCGGGCGTTTTTTCCACGCTCAACACGTGATCGATGTTGATAACCAGCTCCGAACCATCGAGGCGGCGAAGTAAAATCATAGTTGCCTCTGTTAAGGTGTTTCGGTTCGTTGTTGGAAATTCATAAGGTGGGCAGACCGCATACGACTTGTTGTTTAGTTTACCTCTTTTATTTTTTTTGTGGCTTTTTGACTATTAGGCGCAAAAGGAATACCGCGGCAACGAGCATAATAAGCAATTGGCCACCAATTTTGTTTTCGCCAGTACTCCTACATGAGCATCCCGAACTCGGATTCGGAGCTACATCGCTGGAGCCGGTCTCTGGGGTATCACCGTCGCTTGGAGGGTCTGGTTGAGTATCTGGATTAACGTCGGGTTCTGCTTTCGAGGTAGCTAACCTGATTACGCTAACCGAGCGGGCGGGAAATTGGTGGGTGAAAGTTGACTCAAGCGCGGCCAGTGACCTGTAAATAGGTGTTATTCTATTGGGTGCTGAAAATGAGTTTTCGTCATCCAAACCAACCGATGTAAGAAGAATTTCCTTTCCCGACTCGACTTTATCGGCGCCATCTAGAACAATAGTTGTATCTTGGTTAGAGTTGGATGTATTGACAACTTTTAATATAATTTCGCCAGTGGAAGGTATTAAACTGGAGACATACTGAATCGGCTCCCATGATTTGTCTTCAATATCGTGAATGAGGACGTTATTGAGATAGGTGCGGATTCGCAATCCTTGTAACTCTATCTTTATATCGTACCATTGGTTAGTATTAATTGATCCCGGAACCGATACCAATGTTGACTTCTGGCCGTCAACGCTTTTTTCAATGGCATGTTTAGTGTTTCCCCAGCCGCCGATATTCCACCAGAAATAGTTATCGCTGTCCTTAACACCAAACATAATTAGAAAACCTTCTGCTCCTGCTTGCTTGCGTGCCTTGACAGTGAAAGTATAATCGCTCCATTCGCTATCGCCCAATGTGCTCCGACAGTCTGTTTCGTTTTTAGTCTGATTGTACGTTCCCGATTTTATTTCCCAATCTCCGCTGTAAACATTCCATTGTGAAGGATCAGAGAAATTGTCGCTAAGTAAGGTGGTCGAATTGCGCCCTGTAACCAGAACGTCGTCAAAGTTGCTCTGAGTGTTCCACGTTCCCAGACCAATAGCCCCGGTAATAGAATTAGAATCGCTGGTATAATGACTGGGAAGAATTTGCTCGCCCATATTTTGGCCAAACATTTGCTGAACATAATATGATGGCGTGCCATATGCTTTTACTGAATCAAATACAATTGCGTCTGGATTCCATTTCCGGTCGTTACTATTAACAAATAGCGGCGCGTAAGAGGCTGCTATCACGATATCAGAATTTCTTTCCAAGCCAGTCATGAATGCTGCCTCTCCTAAAGCAGCACGAAAATTGCCGGTTCCACATTCTGATGTTGCTGCATACTCGCCTACATATATTTTGGGGCCGTTGCGATCGGCATTGTCGTAGCGCCCTGCATTGGCTATGAACCATCCTGGGCTCATGTAGTAGTGTTCATCTACAACCTCTATTTTTTCATTGGGAATAAGGCCATTGGCAATAGTAATAATTTCCGGATACTTATTTTTTATTGCGGAGTAGAAAAGAGGGTAGCGTTCTTTATACCTTTCATATTGGAAATTGTTTTCGTTTCCAATCTCTACATACTTGATATTAAAAGGCTCAGGATGACCATTGGCTGCACGCTTGGCGCCCCAGAAGCTGGTGGTAGGTCCATTGGCGTACTCTATGGCGTCTAGGGCATCTTGAATCCAGGGGTCAAGTTCCGCTAGAGGTACAATATCGCTATGGGAGATTCCGCAGTTAATCACGTATAAAGGTTCTGCTCCCAAATCCTCGCATAGTTGTAAATACTCGTGAAAGCCTAGTCCGCCAGTAGTTTGATATCCCCAGAGGTTCCAGTGTCCCCGTCGTTCGGAAATATCGCCAATAGTCTGTTTCCATTGAAAGGCGTTAGCTAAAGAATCGCCTTCCACCACACATCCACCAGGAAAACGAAAAAATTTCGGATTAAGATTTTTGACCATCTCCGCTAAGTCTATACGCATTCCATTGGTTCTCCCATTCCAGGTCGGAGGAGTGAGCGAAACCACATCAAGCCACACTGTTCCCGTAGAAGTGCTGGAAATGACCAAGCGTACGGAATCGGTGGTTTCAATTCCTTCCTCTACGGATAGAGAGGTCTGGAATTGTTTCCAGGTGGTTTCCACCCCACTCACCTTGGTAGAAGCATAGACAATTCCCGTGCCCTCTGGTCCTTCCAGGCTAATATCAAGCGTTCCGGTGAAATTGTCGCCGGCCTTGGCGAAAAAGCTGACCGCGTAGGCTGTTGCCGGTCGAATACCAATTCCCCAATAGCCGCTATTGGAAACACCAACCCGTTCACCAGTATCTAGCCGGGAAATATTTAGTCGCAAGGCATTGGTTTGAGCACTATTCAAAAGGTCGGATTTTTCGATCGCAAGTGAGCCGATTGCTGAACCTGACCCAACCAATGTCCAATAGATTGGGACTGTGCTGTCATCAAAAGATCGATTTCTAATGAGCTCGGCGTAAAGCCCGCCATCTCCGGCATGATTGATTTCTTCGAAGAATACGCCGTAAAGAGTGGGGCTGATGTTTATTCCCGGGTTAGCAACGTCAATAGTGAGAGTTTCTCCTGCGGCATGCAGTGATAACGTCGAAACAAAAAAGATGAGGAGGAAGGTAAGAAATCGATCTTTTAGCATAAAGGTAGGTTAGCCTGAATGGTTGCCAGAAATCAAAGCGCCTTTAAAGCGCCTTTGAAGAAGAGTCAAAACTGCTTGCTTGTCAGTTAGTGTCCATAATACACTAACTCGCATAGGAGAAAGCGCATGGGCATACCTACTGATTTGTACAAGCCATCTTTAGGATTACTAACCGACTTATATCAGCTCACCATGGCCTGCGCCGCTTGGCGCTCTGGCTCATCCCAACAAGAGGCGGTATTTAATCTCTTTTTTCGCAAAAACCCTTTTGGCGGAGGGTACGCCATAGCGTGCGGAATGGAAGCTGCTCTAGATTATTTGCATAATTTTTCTTTTGATGAAGAAGACTTACAATATTTAGCGCAACTGGAGGGTCCCCAAGGCAGACTACTTTTTGAAAAAGACTTCTTAAAAGAATTGCCTACTTTTACTAACCTTGATGTAGAAGCGGTTCCAGAAGGTACAGTGGTTTTTCCTCACGAGCCATTATTGCGAATTCGCGGACCGGTAATTTCGGCAATGCTAGCAGAAACTGCGTTACTAAACATTGTGAATTTTTCCACGCTAATTGCCACCAAAGCGGCGCGAATAGTTCAAGCTGCTCAGGGAGAGCCGGTGTTGGAATTTGGGTTGCGCCGAGCACAGGGGATTGATGGGGCCCTGTCTGCCAGTAGAGCGGCGTATATTGGAGGGTGTTCAGCAACTTCCAATGTTTTGGCTGGCCGAATGTTTGGTATTCCAGTGCGAGGGACCCATGCTCATTCGTGGGTAATGCTTTTTGACGAAGAGCAAAAGGCTTTTGAAGAATACGCAAAGGCATTGCCAAGTAATTGCGTTTTCTTAGTAGACACTTATGACACCCGCCAGGGAGTACTGCGTGCTATCGAGGTAGGAAAATGGTTGCAAGAAAATGGTCATCAATTAATTGGAGTGCGACTAGATTCTGGTGATTTAGCCGACTTGAGCCGCGAAGCCCGAATTCTTTTGGACTCTGCTGGTTTTAAAAATGCTCAAATTTACGCCACTAATGATTTAGATGAGAAAGTAATCGAAAGCCTAAAAGCTCAGGGAGCGGCCATAACGGTGTGGGGCGTGGGCACCAGGCTGGTCACTGCCCAAGATGATCCAGCACTAGGTGGGGTATATAAATTAGCGGCAGTACGCAAACCTGGCGAGGAATGGATTCCGAGAATAAAAATTTCCGAGCAACCGATTAAAACCTCTAATCCGGGGATTTTACAGGTAAGGCGCTTTTTTTTAGAAGGGAAGATGTGGGGAGACGCTATTTTTGACGAAGAGCAAGGGTGGCCAATCCAAAAGAAAATAGTTGATTTAACCGAAACGCAGCGGTGCGTTTCTGTCCCCGGAAAAGCCCAAGGTACAGATTTGCTTATTCCTGCCATGCGTGCAGGCCGAGTAGTATGGGAAAAAGAATCGCTAAATCAAATGCGGCAACGGGCCCAAGCGCAGTTAGCTTCGTTACCTAGCGGGGTAAAACGCTTTTTAAATCCTCATTTATACCCCATAGGGTTGGAACATTCGCTGCAAGAGCGCAAGTTGAAAATGATTCGCCAAGCAAGAGGTGAAATATAATGGAACTAATACGGGTGGCTGCTATCGCTCTAAATACTACTCCTCTAGATTGGGAAGGAAATTATCACTCGATATTAGCGTCTATGGAAAGTGCTCGCCAGCAAGGGGCAAGTATTCTTTGTTTGCCGGAACTGTGCATTACTGGCTACGGGTGTGAAGACGCTTTTCTTTCGCGGGGAATACAAACTAAGGCCATAGAAATATTGCATAAGGTTGCTTCCTATACTGAAGGATTGGTAGTCAGCGTAGGACTTCCCTTTTTTTATCAGAATATTTTGTTAAACACTGCTTGCCTTCTGGTGGATGGAAAAATAGCGGGAATAGTTCCCAAGCAGAATTTAGCGGGAGACGGCATTCATTATGAACCTCGATGGTTCAAACCGTGGCCCACCGGAAAATGCACCATCGTAAAGATTAACCGACAAGAGATTCCGCTAGGCGATTTTTTATTTGATGTTGGCGGAGTGCGCATAGGTTTCGAAATATGCGAAGACGCCTGGGTTGCGCAAAGACCAGGAGCAGCGTTGGCTTTGCGAGGAGTTGATATTCTGCTGAATCCGAGCGCCAGTCATTTTGCGCTGGGAAAACACGCTATGCGCGAAAGACTGGTAAACGAAGGGTCGCGTGCATTTGGAGTTAGTTACATATATGCAAACCTATTAGGAAATGAATCGGGCCGAGTTTTGTATGACGGGGGCACTCTTATTGCGGAAAATGGAAGCGTTGTTGGCCGAGGAAAAAGGTTTTCGTTTGCCGATTTCGAAATGGCCTTGGCAATTATTGATATTGATGCCACCCGTACTGTGCAGTCGCGCACCGCCAGTTTTCAACCGCAATTGGGAGAAGATGCTAGCTGTGTGGAAGTAAACTTTGATTTTCCGCCAATTCTTCCTTTGGAAAGCGGTGCGAACGCAGGTTTGCCAATTGCTGAAGACCAATTCGCCAGTAAGGAAGAAGAGTTTACTCGAGCCATGACTTTGGGGTTATGGGATTATTTAAGAAAAAGCCGCTCGGAAGGATTGGTTATTTCGCTTAGCGGAGGCTGTGATTCTACGGTAGTGGCGGTTTTAAGCGCACAAATGATTGAATTATCCTGGAACCAACTGGGCCCAGAAAAATGGAAAAATAGACTTCCCTACATGCCCGGCTTGAGCGAAGTAGATACTCCCCGCCAGGCTATTCATCGGCTAATTACTTGCGTGTACCAATCTACTAGAAATTCCACGCCAGTAACTAGGAATGCCGCATGGCAAGTAGCTAAGGCTTTGGGAGTGGACTTTTTGGAATTAAATGTGGATGCTTTGGTAAGCGAATACACCAAAATTGTAGAAAACGCTTTAAGCCGCACTTTGGACTGGAAGCGCGACGATGTTTCTTTGCAAAATATTCAAGCCCGGGCGCGCGGTCCCAGTGTATGGATGATTGCTAATATAAAAAATGCATTGCTTTTGGCTACCAGTAATCGCTCAGAGGCGGCAGTAGGTTACGCCACTATGGATGGTGATACTTGTGGCGGCCTAAGTCCCATTGCGGGAATAGATAAAGCTTTTTTGCGACGCTATTTAAAATGGGCTCAAAAGCAGGGACCAAATGGATTACAACCTATTCCTGTTCTCCAATTAGTAACCGACCAGCAACCAACCGCCGAATTAAGGCCGCCGGAACGTCAACAAACCGACGAGGCCGATTTAATGCCCTATGAAGTATTGGACATAATAGAGCGCTTGGCCATACGCGACAAGTTGACTCCCAAAGAGACTTATGAGCGATTACGAGCAATATTTACTCAGACCGATTCACGATCAGTAGCTGGGTGGGTAGAAAGGTTTTTCCGTCTGTGGTGTCGAAATCAATGGAAAAGGGAACGCTATGCTCCTTCGTTTCATCTGGATGAAGAAAGTCTCGACCCCAAAAGTTGGTGTAGATTTCCTATTCTTTCCAGCGGTTACCAAAGTGAATTGACTGAATTACAAGAAATTGCCAAACGTTCGTAAGAAACAGCGAATAATTCCCATTTTCGAGTGACGGGAATATAGGGGTTTCTGCATGAAAGCACTAATCACCGGGGCAGGGGGTTTTTTGGGAAGCGCGCTAGCGCGTCGACTAAGTAATTTGGGAGAAAGGCCGCGTTGTCTTCTTCGCCCTGGCGGGAATTCTGCTCTATTGGAAGGTTTACCAATAGAGATAGTGCGTGGTGACGTAGTAAAGGAACAACCGGCGCTGGAAGAGGCAGTACAAGGCTGTAAAGTGGTATTCCATTTGGCGGGAATTCGCCGAGCCCCGGGCAAAGAAGATTTCTTTCAAGTAAACACTCAAGGGACAAAGGCCATTTGCCAAGCCATGCTGCGGGCGGCTCCGGCGGCACGGTTGGTGCTAGCCAGTTCTTTAGCGGCCATGGGGCCCAGAGATGATTTTCCTAATGAAGAAGCACCATTGCTGCCCAAGGATTGGTATGGCCAATCCAAAGCCGCGGCGGAAAAGGTGGCAATGAGTTATGCCCCACGGTTGGCAATAGCTATTGCTCGGCCTTCGCGAGTGGTAGGGCCAGGAGACCGAGAAAATTTGTTCTTCTTTCGAATGATTCAAAAAAAATGGAAAATATCAATTGGCGGGCGCCAGCCACTGTTTTCTTTTATTGACGTAGAAGACGTAGTGGAAGGTCTTTTATTACTCGCTAAACGGCCAGAAGCAGTGGGGGAATCGTTCTTTTTAACTAATGCCACTGCAACCTTAAAAGAATTACAGAATGAGGTCGCGCAAGTATTGGGAATAGTTCCTCATCAATTGCATATTCCCAGTACTCTTTTTCGGGTAACCGCTTTGCTTTGTGATGGTATTTCCCGTTTTACTGGTCATCATTTGCCAGTAAATCGAAAAATGGCTCAGCAGCTTTTAGTGTCGGGGTGGACTTGTTCGGCGCAGAAGGCAAAAACTCATTTAGGATTTGAACCAAAAGTTACTTTGCGCCAATCAATTGAACGGTCGGCGCAATGGTATCGAGACAAAGGATGGATGGGCAGGGCAAGCGAGTTCTAATTTTTCGGCGCTAATTTCCAGCCGGCTGGGTAGGGGGAGTAAATACTCGCTGAGCAAGGTCCTTATCCATCATGAATAAGCCGTTACCGCTATTGCCGATTAGTTTCAGTTTTTCCAGAATATCGCTGGCGGTGGCTTCTTCTTCTACTTGCTCACTAACAAACCATTGCAACATGTTCGCAGTAGCATGATCTTTGTGTTCGATGGCCAAATTCACCAGGTCATTGATTAGACTAGTAACATATTGCTCGTGTTTTAGTGCTTCCTGGAATACATGTTCGGCAGAGTTCCAGTTAGTTTCCGGTTGTTCAATGCTGGTAAGCAGCACTCTTCCCCCACGTCCTACCAGGTAGTCATAGAATTTTTTGGAATGAAAAAACTCTTCGGTGGCTTGAACTTCCATCCAGTGAGCAAAACCAGTCAAACTTTTCGACTGGAAGTAGGCTGACATGGACAAGTAAAAATAGGCCGAAAATAGTTCGGCGTTAATTTGCTTATTGATAGCTTGCTGTATTTTATCACTAATCATTGTTTTGTCCTTTTTTGGTAATATTAAAGAGAAGCTTTCCAGATGCCATGCAAATTGCAGTATTCTCTGGCGCTAATATTTGAACCCTCAACTTTGAAGAGAGCTTCGGGTTTATCTGCTGGCTTCAAAAAAGTTCTGTGCGATTCGCCATCAACAATGAGCTCTATCCATTCGATATAATGTTTTGGCTCCATAGGATGTGACACAGTGCCGACCGAGACCTTAATTCCTTCGGGGGTTTTTTCAATTACCGGAACGTGTTTTTCTTTCGCGGCGTCAGTGGTATTTTCTTTGAGTAGCGCCATGGGTTGATTGCAGCAAACTAGCTGTCCATCACCGGTGTGGATAGTTTCGACAATGTTTCCACAAACTAGGCATTTGTATACTTCCAGTAACTGGGTCATGAGTTTCTCCTGTTTTGTTTTCTACCTGCTGTTCATAATGTCTTTTTGGCGCCAGGCAAGCATGAAGATGCCTGAGGGATTAAGGATTAGGCACTTTTTGGCGATGAAGGTCAAGAGTCTTCGGTTGGGTGTCAGTTGGGTGCCGTGGCGATTTCTGGCACGAACGTACTTCCTGATGATATTTGAGGTTTTTCCGGCTAATTAAATTTATACGTCTGTTTTTGCAGCGCGGTTACACTCATAAGGAAAGCCTACCTAACCCGTGGAGGTTTCTAAATGAGTATTTCCCGCAATCGTTTTCCTTTAGTACTATGGAAACATATTTTTGTATTGGGCAGTATTTTTGGCCTAATAAGTTCTGGTTGTGGCAGTGCTTCTTCACACTAAGCTTGCAGCTCCCACTGACCTCAAAGTACAGGCATCTGGTCCCAAATCGCTTACCATAACTTGGAACGATAATAATAATAACGAAGATGGGTTTAAGATTGAAAGAAAAGTCGAAGGCCGGACTTTCGAAGTAGTTGCAACTATTTTGGCTAATGTTACCTCTTATCAAGACAATGAATTGGCCGCTCAGACGTACTACTATCGAGTTAAAGCCTATAATTCCAGTGGTGACTCCGATTATTCAGAAGAAATTAGTTATACCGTAGCGGAG
>JBNKEI010000134.1:0-7051 GCA_050288705.1 Myxococcales bacterium | reverse complement strand
TTCAGGGAATAGCAGGGGCGTCTTGCGCAGCCGCAGGTTTTTGGATTCTTTCTTCTTTTTTTAATCCGTATTTTCGGCAAATCACCAATTTTTCCTTACTGGTGGTTTCCACTCCTTCGCTTTTAGATTCCACCATTTTGTGGCAGCTATGGGGGGTGGGGGCAATTCTGGGACTATTGGGAAGCCTTCTGGCGGTTAGTCGATTGATGCTGAGGGTTTCATGAGTTTGGGCGGGCTAGCCTTATTGCTTGCCTGGCTGGGAGCTGCATCGGCTGCTAACCCCTCGGCAATCCAACGACTGCGTCATCAAGCAGTGTCAGTTTTAGAAGAGTTGGCCTTAGAAGAAAAACGAGTCAGGAAATTGGAAGCCCAAGCGCAGAGTGCCGAAAAGTGGGCATCAGAAGCAGCCGATCTTCTCAAAGAACTACAATCGGAAGAATCGGCGGCACTGGTTTCGCTTACTGCGCAGATGGATGTGCTTGCTCCGCGGCTTCGTGCTCGGTACGAGTTAGGAAAGCGTAAGAACGCAGTATTGTTACTTTCTTCTTCTTCGATGTCCGAACTATTGTGGAGGTGGCGCACTTTGGGGCAGGTTTTGCGTCGTGATCTTGCTCTGCTAGAGGGCGCAAAGGCGGCATTCAACGAGTTGCAACATCGGCGAACCCGGCTGGAAGAAGCCAAAACCGAGTTGTGGAAACGCTACCGCGAGGCGGAGATGGCTCGTATTGAGGCTACCCGGAAAAAATCCGAACTCGCCAACTTGTACCAAGCACTTTGGCAAGAAAGTGATCTTAAAGAAAAAGCTCAAAAAGAATTGGTGGAGCTTCAGTCTAGTTTGTCGCGTTACCTGGATGCGATTCACGCAAACCAGAAAGGTGCATATTTCGCGCGAAAAAAAGGAAAGTTAACGTTTCCTGTAAACGGATTTATTGAAGTTGGATTTGGACAAGTATTAAACCCTAAATTCGATACGGTTACCCTTCATAATGGCCTAGACATTCGGGCTTCCAAAGGATCTCAAGTACTAAGCGTGGGGGCCGGGACAGTAATTCACGCGGGAAGATTTCGTGGATATGGAAATCTGGTTATTGTTGATCACGGGGAAGGATATTTTTCTTTATATGCTCATTTGCATTCTATTAAGCATGGGGTAGGGGAAGTGGTCATGGAAAAAGACGTTTTAGGTACGGTTGGTGATAGCGATTCATTAAAAGGCGATTTTTTATATTTTGAATTGCGACAGAAAGGAAAGCCGATTAATCCTAAATATTGGCTAGAGGCTCCCAAAGGTTAACTTATATTAGCAACTCAACCAAATTGTTTGATTTCAAACCAAGGCTATTACTTATCGCCATAGGTATCAGTGGCTTTGCGTGAATTGCCGGCTTTCATAACTGATTCCCGTAGCTTAGCGGAAAGCTTTTTTGCAGCATAATTACATTGTTCTTGGATGTTGCGAAGTGTAGATATCTTTTGAGGGTTGATACGAATTTCCTGTTTGTTAGCCTCTTCGATGGCACGTACGGCACAGGCCATAGCTGGGGCGGCGGTAAGGGGGTCTTCCGCTTCTAGAGCCGCCGCTACTTTCCGAAGGCTATCTTCCAGAATGGTCTCAATTGGGGGGCTGGAATTCATGATGACTACTCGTTTTGGGAAAGAGAAGCTACTGCAGTGCGAAATCCATCTACCACCGGGGCCAATGCTCGTTCTGCTTCCCGAGCCATAGAAGCATTTCTGGCAGTAGAGGCCATCACCAATCGTAGGGAAACGAAGCGATAGATTTCGGCGAGCTGATCACATAATTCTGGAGATTTTTCTCGATCAAGAGTTGAATGCAATTCGATAACTATATCGGAAGCTTTGGTGAGGCGATTAGCAGCTTCCTGAAACTTATTTTCTTCTAAACTGGTGGCTCCGGCGCGAATGTGACGCAATGCTGCTTCAAATAAAAGAACCATCAGGCGTTCTTTGGAAGCCGTTTGTTTTTGAATATCGGCGTAGCGGGAAGTGGTCGAGTACATGGCTAATCGCTCCCTGATTGTTGTTCAAGATAACGACCGGTGGCCTGTAGTCCGCTAATTGTTTCTTCCATAGCGGTGAACTGCATAATCAGCGTTTTCCGATAATTTTCGATGCGTATAGAAAGATTATCGGCTTGCTCATCCATTTGTGAGACTCGTGAATTTAAGCTGTTAGTACGAATAGTAAGTAGACCGTCGGAAGAACTGGTATAGGTATCGACCATGTTACCGATGGCCACACCGATTCCAGAAGTAGCATTGGAAAATAATTCATTAACCGCATTGGTATCACGAGATAGTGCATCAGCCAGGGTATCGGAATCTAAGGAAATGGTTCCATCGCGGGCAGTTTCAATACCAATATCCGCCAAGCTGCGTACAGTGCTAGACCCAACTTCTCGGGTCATCATTGATTGCAAAGCTAATTGGAGATGACGAATAGTGGAATCGCCGGCCAGGGTGGATTTTCGACTAGATGTTTCGGAAACGTCTAATTGGCGTTGGGTTAGTTGAATGACATCGTTATAGGCAGTAATGAAATTTTGAATATTTTCGGCAGTGCCAGTAGGGTCATTTTCTAATACCAATTCCTCAGCATCACCACCCTCGGTTGCCAGGGTCAAAGTGGTTCCGGGAACCGCATCGGAAATTACATTGCTGGTTCGCGTTAGGGTGACACCATCTAGTTGAATGACCGCATTTTCTGCTTCCTGGGTAGTGGCGATGGCCAGCGGTTTTCCTTGAGAGCCAGTTGATATTTCATTCACTAAAAGAGCGTCCCCAGGATCGGAACCAATGGGATAGCCGGTATCTCGATTAGTTAGACTTAAGTAGGCATTGGTTCCGTCATTAAGAAGCATAATATTGACGGGTGCTCCCGATGTGCGGATAGCTTCGGCAGCATCTGCTAGGCTAGAACCATCGCTGATAACTGCGGTGAAATCTTCCCCCCCTACTCGCAATGCCAGCGTTCCCCCCCGGACAGTATCAGTGGAAGCAAAACCATCTGACCGAGCCTTTGCCGCCTTTGCTAAATTGTCTACTTCAATAGTATAGCGTCCGGCAACCGCATTGGAGCCCGGTTCGGCACTAAAAGAAGTATTGGTGCCCACGGTTTTGACAGCTACTGCACCTGAGTCGGACAAAGCATCGGCTGCGGTTTTTAATGCCGATAGTTTAGAAGTTACTTCTCCCAAAAGTGAAACTTGAGAACGAAGTGCAGTTTGTTGATTGCGCAAAAGATCGAGTGGTCGCGACTCAAGCTGCACCATTTTGTCGATCATGGAGGTCCAGTCAAGTCCAGAAGCTAGACCACCAGCGCTAAAGACAGCACTCATAGGTTTCTCCCAATTTTTTTATTGGTTTTCTTTGCGATATTTATTGGAGAAGAATTACCCGCCCAACAATTTAAGTGCTGTTTGTGGTGCTTGATTTGCCTGAGTAAGAACAGAAATGCCGGCTTGCAATAATATTTGCGAACGAGTTAGTCGTGAACTTTCTTCGGCAACATCAACGTCGCGAATTCGGGAATTAGCGGCAGAAATATTTTCGGAAGCTCCCTGAATTTGATTGATGACATTAGTTAGTCGATTACCAGCGGCGCCAAAATTAGCGCGTGCTTCCGATACCGATTGAATGGCTGAATCTAAGGTACTCAAAGCAATTCTTGCCGAGGTTGCGCTGGATAATGATAATCCATCGACACCTAGCGTAGTTGCGCGAACATCTACTGTAGTTACGCTTATGCGGTCGTTGGCGGAAACATTACGAATACCCACCTGAAAAGTAAGTGTTGTTGCTGTGCTATTAAGTAGCGGCTGACCGTTGAACTCGGTAGCATTGGCAATGCGGCCTATTTCAGTGGTTAGCGCTAAAGTTTCTTTCTGAATATAATTGCGCTCATTTTGTCCCATTCCATCGGAAGCTGACTGCATGGCCAACTCACGCATGCGAATGAGAATGTTGGTAATTTCATTAAGTGCGCCTTCGCCAGTTTGTATTACCGAAACACCATCTTGCGCGTTACGCGAAGCTTGATTATAGCTACGAATTTGAGCTTCTAAGTTTACGCTTATTCCCATTCCCGCAGCGTCATCACCTGCTTTGGTAATGCGGTAGCCGGAAGAAAGCCTCGATAGCGAGCTGTCGAGAGACATTTGGGTGGAGAAGATGTTGCGCTGGGCGTTGAGCGAGGCTACGTTGGTACGAATCGACATCGGCATGACCGGGCTCCTTCGTGTCTGTACTCGGTTGCGAAATCTACCTCGCCCTTTACTTCGGCACAGATCAAAGAAGGCTTAAATGCAGTTTCACATTTTCTCTTCTTCTCCCATGGACGCCGTGTTCCAGAAGACGCCTCGCTCTCGAAAACAGCGAGGCGCTAGGGTGGTTAAGTGCGATAATGAATGCGACTACCTAGGCTAACCAAGTAATTTGAGCGCAACTTGCGGAGCTTGGTTTGCCTGTGCCAACACGGAAATACCTGCCTGGACCAATATCTGCGAACGAGTTAATCGCGAGCTTTCCTCAGCTACATCCACATCACGAATTCGCGAATTAGCTGCAGAAATGTTTTCCGAGGCTCCTTGTATTTGGTTAATAACATTGGTGAGCCGATTGCCGGCGGCGCCCAAAGAAGCGCGGGCCTCAGAAAGTAACTGAATAGCTGAGTCTAAAGTGCTCAGGGCGGTTCGTGCTGAAGAAGCGCTAGACAGCGACAACCCATTAACTCCTATAGTAGTAGCTCGTACATCAACGGTGGTAACGCTGATGCGGTCATTAGCCGAAACGTTGCGAATACCAACCTGAAAAGTAAGCACGGTGGAGGAGCTGTTTAATAAGGATTGACCATTAAATTCAGTAGCATCAGCAATACGGCTAATTTCGGTAGTAAGAGCCGCGGTTTCCAATTGTATATAGCTGCGCTCGGTTTCGCCAATACCATCAGAGGCCG
The DNA here is from genome assembly GCA_050288705.1 of Myxococcales bacterium. GTDB lineage: Bacteria > Myxococcota > Myxococcia > Myxococcales > UBA5297 > JBNKEI01. Next base: position 2,077 of record JBNKEI010000134.1, on the reverse strand, counting down.
ATTGCATGGCCAATTCACGCATACGCAGAAGAATATTGCTCACTTCGTTAAGTGCGCCTTCTGCGGTTTGTACTACCGATATTCCGTCTTGGGCATTGCGTGCAGCCTGGTTATAACTACGAATTTGGGCTTCCAAATTTACACTAATTCCTAAACCGGCGGCATCGTCGCCTGCTTTGGTAATACGATAACCAGAGGAAAGTCGGGAAAGTGATCCTTCGAGAGACAATTGCGTAGAAAAAATATTTCGCTGAGCATTAAGCGAGGCAACATTAGTGCGAATAGACATCGGCATGGCTTACTCCTTACTTATTATGGGTGCTTGTTTGTTTCTCGATTCCGTCTCGCAAATCTCTTCGTCACAATGTGCACCGGGCTTAAATTGCCTGGCAGAAATTTTTTGCTAGGTAGTTTTTTGCCGGGTAAAAAAAGCGCCTCCGCGAGAGGAAATCGCGAAGGCGCGAAGGGGACGCACTTAAACGACAACTGCTTATCCAAGTAGCTTAAGTGCAACTTGGGGGGCTTGATTAGCTTGCGCAAGAACCGAAACGCCCGCCTGAACTAAAATCTGCGATCGCGTGAGCCTGGAACTTTCTTCAGCAATATCCACGTCGCGGATACGAGAATTAGCTGCAGAAAGATTTTCGGCTGCGCCTTGAATCTGACTAATAACATTGGTTAATCGATTACCGGCCGCTCCTAGTTCAGATCGGGCTTCCGACACCATTTGAAGTGCTGTATCGAGAGTGCTTAGCGCGGTTCGGGCTGATGCGGCACTGGACAAAGAGAGACTATCCACGCCTAGAGTAGTCGAGCGCACGTCTACCGTAGTAACGCTAATACGGTCATTAGCGGAGACATTGCGAATACCTACTTGGAAGGTAAGGGTAGTAGACGAACTATTGGTTAGTGCTTGGCCATTAAACTCAGTTGCATTAGCAATACGACTTATTTCGGTGGTAAGCGCAGTGGTTTCTGATTGGATATAACTACGCTCGGTGTCACCAATACCGTCAGAAGCAGATTGCATGGCCAATTCGCGCATACGAGTGAGAATATTACTAACCTCGTTGAGCGCTCCTTCCGCAGTTTGCACTACCGAGATACCGTCCTGGGCATTTCGCGAAGCTTGATTGAGACTACGAATCTGAGCTTCGAGATTGACGCTGATTCCCAAGCCGGCCGCGTCATCTCCGGCTTTGGTTATACGATAACCCGACGACAGTCGAGACAACGAACTGTCTAACGAGTTCTGAGTGCTGAACAGGTTTCGTTGCGCATTAAGCGACGAAACGTTGGTGCGTATTGACATTCCCATGGAGTCGTACTCCTTTCGAGAAAGTCGTTGAGATGCGTCCCTACAAATATCTCCTCGACACATTACCCGGCAAACTTAACCCGGCTTTTTTTGCCTATAGGCTTTTTTTGTCGAAGACGCCCTAATGCTCCGGCTTGACACGTGTTATGTGCGCACGACTTCGGCGATATTTTGGCGGCAATTGATCTTCATCGACTTCACAATTTTCATTTTGGGATGCGCTGGTGCTTTGGGCAACTAAGCAGGCTGGGTGCAACGTACTTCCGAGGACTTACAAGACCAGCGCGAGATCGATGGTATACGAATTGTAAATCCGTTTGCCTCCTAAATTGGGCTTTCAGGAGTGCATCGTGGAAGGGTAGCGAAAGCCGCGCATGCGGGCGAATTGCCTTTGGGATGTGGAAAAAGAGAGCCAGTTCCACCAAGTCATCCAGAGTCCGCGAGCCATGTTCCTGACCTTAAGCTAAATGCCAACTTGTCTTTCAATAATCACCACACCTTCAACGATTGTTTTCCATCCATGCCAGCTGAAGCTTTGCGCCAACGACATCTTGATTGGGCATCGATTGCACATCTTTGCTAAAGCGAGTTTACGGCGATGAACTGTGCCCCCATTGTGGCAATAAGCGATCCATCATTGCATTCATTGAAGACCCTGCAGTCGCCCGAAAAATCCTTGACCATCTCGGGTTAGATTCAACCGGACCGCCGCGTTCAAAATCCCGCGTGCCCACTCAAACCTGTCTTTTTTAACAAGAG
>JBNKEI010000133.1:0-4540 GCA_050288705.1 Myxococcales bacterium | reverse complement strand
GCTACCGAGGTCCGGGCGGGTGCTTCCGTTTGGACCTCACTCACCTCCCATCAGAGATCTTTTACTCTCTCCAAAGCATCGCTTATCTGGTCGATTATCAAAACTTTTTTGCTGTGCTTTTCGGGAAAGGGGCCGGAGCGGCTTACGCCGCACCGGCCCAAAAACAAATGAATAGCTGGTGAATTAATTAGAGCTATTAATTTTTTCGTAATACGCCACCTTTTTAGTGAAATACTCTGCCCATTATTTAGAGAAAATTATCTGGTGGTTCGCAGGATATTGTTGGAAATGACAGCAGGAAATTGCATAGCTAGTCCCCAATTTAAGTAGGCGACTATGCTCGCAGCGCTCCTGCTGCTCTCTATACAACGGCACCCAAAATGCCCGAAGTTTAGACGACCTATTCCATTTTCAATGAACGCAGTGAATTAAGCTTCATCACTACCGGATTCCTCGATCCCTCCGGTGAGGCGTAGCACTCGTTCAGCCTCCTCACGTTCACGCTCAAGCTCTGCCCGCAATTCTTCCTCAGTGGGCAGGTACATTTGGTATCGCGCGGCAATAACCTGTTCATTATTATCCGGGAGGGTAATCTTCACCATTGCGTCATTCTTGTCTGAACAGAGGACGATTCCGATCGTCTTAGCCTCATGCTCCACGCGCTGAAAACGGTCAAAGTAGTTCACATACATCTGCATTTGCCCGAGGTCCTGGTGCGTGAGCTTGCCAAGTTTGAGATCGACGAGCACAAAACTACGCAATAGTCGGTTATAAAAAACGAGGTCTACATAGAAATGATCACCCTCAAGCGTGAGCCGCTTCTGACGTGCGACAAAGCAAAAACCTTTCCCGATCTCGAGTAAAAAATCCTCTAGCCGATCGATAATCGCTTGCTCCAGGTCACGCTCTTGCGCGGCTGGATTCTCACTAAGATCCGCGAATTCGAGGACAAACGGGTCTTTAAGGACATCGCTTGGGACAGAGACTCGTTGTCCGTGCCGCGCCAGAGCAAGTACTTGCTCTGGATTTTTGTTCATCGAAAGCCGTTCGAACAGCAAAGCCGCAACCTGGCGTTCTAGTTCGCGCACCGACCAGCTTTCGCGTGCTGCTTCGATTTCGTAGAAAGCTCGGGCCTCGGGCTTGGTGACGCGGAGGAGCACTAGGTAATGGGACCAACTCAGCGCCGAAGGGAATTGTGCGGTTCGGATGGCTGATCTAGTTGATAATGCGGATCGAGTGTTTTCGGTTGGAGATTCGATCAACGGCGTTGATCGAATCTTGGAAGGATCTTGTTCTGACGCTAACGCTGAACCATTAGGATAGGTTTGGTAAAAAAACCGGGCACGTCGAAGGGTTGCCGCCCCCATACCTTTACCAAAGCGCCTAGTAAGCCTACGAGCAAGCTGATCAAGAAGCTGCTCGCCATATTGGGCTCGGTTGGCTCCTTGCTGTTCGACTTCAACAATTTCGCGACCTATATGCCAATAGGCATGGACCATTGCCGTATTGACAGTACGCGCGACACGAGAACGTGCCTCATCCAAGATTGCAGCAATGCGCTCGTAAAGACACTCCTCTGGTGCGAGTTGCAAATCGCTCATGGGTCATTTCTACGCCCCATACTACGTAACGTCAAAAGTTATCCGGTCTCTATTGAATTTTCCATTTCCCAAAATTTCGCGATTAATAGCCATCAACATAGCAGGCATCAGGTCTATTCGATAAAATCCATTGTAAAAGACCAAATTCACTAGAAGTTGTTTATGGGGAGAAACACGTGGATTCGCGCTAACTTAATATGAAACAGCCACTAATCGTTAGATTAGGCGGTAATATTTCGAAAAAAATGCAAAAGAAATTATCGACATAAATCTTATATAGCCTGAGCATACATTGGAAATAACAGGCATCCAAAGGATGATATTCTAGCGTCACTCTCTGATATAAAACTGTCCTTCACGCCCAAATTATCATGGACCTTTTTTGCCTTGTATATAGAAGACTATCTATGCTTTTGATATTTAGAATTAGTAAAATAGTTTTTGTAGTGATTACGCTGTTCATCTATGCATTGCTCCCGGTCTTCTGAATTAATAATAGCATGAATAATGTGATCAATAAATTTTGATTCGATGACCGATCTGATGTATGTCGTCATAGCCAAAGTGCACATATCGCAAATACTTTCCGTTGGACCTTCGATTAGCGCTATTACTAAATCGCTTTTTTTACCACAAAAACTACATATGTTGCGACCTTTTTTCTTAGCGCGATTTAGATTTATAACGTAATGATGGTGCGATGACTGCGGATGAGGTAGCTAAGTTAATCGAGACATTAGGTGGCGTGTGCAAGGCGGCCAAAATTATCGGATGTAGTCACAATACGCTCTCACGCTATCAGATAGGACAACGTGCGATTCCAATCGAACTTGGCGAGTACTTGAGATTGGCAGTACTCAACTTCAGCACGACGTGATTGCGGCCGCATAGCTAGATGCTTTCATGTGCCATCAACCTTACTCAAGTCGGCCTCGTTTTCATCCTAAAACGTCTTAGTCGGCCGAAATTGGTTGAATATGATCTAGTCGTAGAATCTTCCCCTGCAGCGGTCGAAAAGGATGATGAAATGTAAACGCAGGTAGTTGATTGGTATCTTTTTCCGTCCCGAAACCCTTATTAAGGAATCTATATATAAGGGTTTCGGGACGGAAAATGAAAGTATATGTATGCAAACTGTAAGTATTCAGGATAGGACATCCCCTCCGGTTTCTCCTACTTCGACAAGCTTCTTATCACGAAATTCGATTCTTGTCTAAGTGTAGCCCAATGTATGACTTAACTGTAAAATATACGCAAGGGACGGTTCGTCTGCTGAAATGTAGTTTGTCTCATTGCACAATTTTCAATCAGGAAAACGGCAGATTCCATCCCAAATCTTGAGCGTTACTTGCTTGAATTTACTTGGTAACATCTTGAAATAGACGAAAGTCCAAACAAGCCAATGGCGTTTAAACGAGCATATTGGCGTTATAGCGCATTTTAAGACCATCATCCGAAGATTGGGGTCAACCAAGCCATTCATCGCCTCCTGGGCCAAATTAGTGCACCAGGAAGGCATGGCTCAATTTGCACTATCGGCCTATCGGGAAATCGGCAATCGAGCCACTAACCAAAAAATTGCTCTGCACCCTTCCGACACATTTCGAACGCCGCCGGTAGGTATCCGACGGGCCGGCAACCAGCCATTCATCGCCGGCCATATCGGAGACTGCCAGCGACCCATAACTACATTGCGAGTACGAGTGTCCAGGCACAGCTCCAAGAAATTGTTACCACCCTGCTTTCTCAAGCGTCAGGAGTTCCTGGTTCTTCACGAATCGGCGCTGATGCCGTCTCTGGCAACCCCAATGCGCTGGCTGCTGGTACCGTCGATGGTCAACTCGCGCAGCTTTTGGTTAGGCTCAATAGCCATGTTGGTGCAACGGCGAATGCACATACGGCCTCGGCGCTTTCGGTGGCAGATGTTGGCAATAACCTCGATGCCGATAACATCGAAAATGCTTTGAGTGAAATCGTCGATGCTTTCGAAGGAAACCACTACCGTGGTAACGAGAGCAACGCTGGTTTTCACAAAACAATTCGCCAGCCATTCCTGGGCTCGGGAATGGTATTGTTGTTTGATTCCATCGGGGTTGGCCAGGCAACCTCGCATATTAGGCTTTACGTCGATAGCGACTCGATGTGGCTAACGTTTAACGCATCCTGGAACGGCTCAGCATGGACGCGCGATGATGCCGGCTTCTACTGCGGTGGTATTCGGTCCTCACGTCTGGCCTTCGAGCTTCTCCACGATGACAGCTTAACCGCAACTTTCACTAGTTGGTCTCGAAAATGGACACTCCCCTTCCAAGACTTGCCGAACTCCGCCTTTGTTACCACTGGCTACATCCAGGAAACTGGACGTTGTGGGATTGAGAGCACCAACACCTATAGCTCTACTAGAGATATATCGCTGGGGACGACAGTAAATTTTCGTTCGCGCTTTCCAGCCACTCCCTCCTCCATCACCTTTGCCGTCAACAGCTCCAGCAACTTTCCTGGAAATCCAACCCTTTGGGCTACCGATCGCGATGGCTTTGGCTTTTACGGATACCAGAGCGTTCCCACGAATTCCTCAGTTTAATGGTATGGCTCCTACACCGCGGTTGCCTGAAAGAGAGACATTTATGGCTATCACCGAAGTACGCGAAGATTCCATCGACCAGGTATGTGCCCAATGCAGTGGCGTCCGTACCATTGCGTTCAGTGAGGTGGAGGTTGGTGTGGTAAGAGATAGCCAGGCGGATTCTTCGATTGTTCCCTTGCCTGCTTGTCTTAACTGCGAGGCCCAGGAGTACCTTCTTTGCTCTCGCGATGATGAGGATCATCCTTCGCCTGGAAGCTACGGGCACCTTCATCGTCTGCTGGTCGATACGCTCCATGGCCGTCTGGTCAAAAAAGGACGGGTGGCCAAGGGACTCGATGACAAGAGTATACCG
>JBNKEI010000132.1:0-6781 GCA_050288705.1 Myxococcales bacterium | reverse complement strand
AATTGGCCTAAAAGTTGCCGGAAGCTGCTTTCAGATTGACTAAATCTTGTGTGCCGGGTCCTTAATCGTGCGGACTTGCAGCTATTCCATCGTGTTTTATCTCTATGCGTGAGTTTCACGCATGCTTACCGAAAAGACACGATTCAACGATGGACAAAGGGAATTAGCCAAACGCTTGTTAGAAAAAAAGTTTGGTCAACTCCCGAACTGGGCTTGCCAGAAATTGGCGTGTGCCAGTGAAGAACTATTGGAAAGTTACTTGGACCGACTGCTCACTACTTCTTCCTTAACCGAAGTTCTGGGAAACTGAATTTGACATTAAACACTTCACCAGGCAGGGCGAGCTTCGATGGCATCGTTCATATCTAAGTACTTGTACTGCGCTAGCCTGCCTTCAAATGCCGCATTCCTCTCCTGATGCGCCATGGCTGGTGTCGGCCCAAAATCCGGTAAAACGACGCAACAGCACCTTAATGTTCAACCCAAGGAGGCAAAGACGCACCTGTTGCCTCTGAATACAGTGTTTCCGGCGAGATATCTAATTCATTATCCCACGTAATTGCACCCAACTCCCTACTGATTTTGAAATTCTTAAAGAATTCAAGGTCCTTAAGACGGTCGAACACGCCGCCAGCATTGAGATATTTAGAGAAATCTACTATTCCTTTTTTACCATCATCAAAGCCCAGTTCAATCTGATATCCGTCTATATATTTTCCTGAAATAATATCTGGTGTCATAATGACTCTTTTATTTTAAGGGTTCGATTTTTTGAAGAGGTTGTTTGTTTTTCGCCAATTCCCAAATATAACGTAGCTCATCTTGAGTGTTGGCTTGCCCACTCCATGGCCTCGAAACTCGCTTTTAATTTCATTCCCAAGCTGGGCAGCCTCATCGTCGGTTAGCTTTCCTATTGCCATTTCAGCTAGCAACTTGCGTAACTGCTTCCGATCGTTTTCCCGGATGACTGCGCGTGCTTTTTCCTCTGCCGCACAGCGTAAGAACTCCGAGGGCAATTTGTGCTCAAGCTTGGGTATCGACTAAAGGTCTCGCGGTCAGACGGCGAGTTTACCGGATAGTAGGGTTCGGTATTAATTTCGGCCGGATATTCCCTGGTTATTAGGGCGTACCTCTTGCCAGTGCTGTAAAGACGGTGTAATAATGAATCATTAATGCAGCACATAGGAGGTTAGCCATGCCACGACAAAGTATTAGCCTAACAGAGCCTAACGCTGAGTGGGTAAAAGCCCAGATCGACAGCAAGGAATATACGAGCATGAGTGATGCCGTTAACGACCTGATAAGGCAGGCCCGCCGCCAAGAAGATGAGAAGATCGAGAAAATACGCGCTATGCTTATCAAGGCCGAGGAAAGCGTCGAAAAATACGGACATAGCACACTAACAGCAAAGGAACGGCTCGACACATTTAAAGAGAAAGCCAAAGCCCGTGGCCTTCTATAACATCGCACCGGAGGCTAACGACGACCTCGACCGTATCTGGTTTTTTGGATTAGAGCGCTTTGGTGTAGTGCAAGCCGATAAGTATTATTATGCCTTAATGAGCCATTTTGCAGAACTGGCCGAAACGCCCCTACTCTACCCCGCCGTTGACCATATCCGTGAAGGCTATCGCCGCAGCGTGTGCGGCTCTCACTCAGTATACTATCGCGTCCATGCGGAGTATGTCGAGATTATGCGTGTGATTGGTCAGGAAAACTTTTGAGCCCGTTTAGAGGATAGGAAAGTACTCCGACTATAGAAACGTCGCTCACGTTGCGAGTAAGCATGTTGCGACGTACCATTATTAGCTGTCGTGGAATTCGCGCTTCTACTAGCTGCCGACGCACCGCGAATACTCTCGGATACTAAGGACACTTAACTAGCTGTGCCGCAGCCGCCAACGCAGCCTCGATGGCATGGTTCATATCAAAATATTTGTACTGCGCTAGTCTCCCTCCAAATACCGTATGCCTCTCCTGATGCGCCAGGGCATGGTATCGAGTCAAAATTTCCCGGTCAGACGGCGAGTTCACCGGATAGTAAGGATCGGAATTGATCTCCGCCGGGTATTCCTTGGTTACTACCGTGGCTTTCGGGGTATGCCTCTTTTCTCGGTGCAGGTGCTTGAATTCGTGAATGCGGGTGTAGGGAACATTCTCGTCCGCGTAGTTCATAACGCTGGTGCCCTGATAGTCCTCGATAGCAAGCAATTCGGTTTCCATTCGCACCGATCGCCAACCCAGGTTCCCGTAAATGTAACCGAAGTACCTATCGATTGGTCCGGTATACACCACGGTTTCGCACTGCTTAGTCCAGTAGTCTCGCTCGGCCAAAAAATCGACCCCGAGCTTTATTTCAATACCCGATAACATACGCTCGAATATAGGTGTATACCCGTCTACCGGAATTCCTTGATAAATATCGTCAAAATACGAATCAAAATAGGAAGAACGCACTGGCAAACGGGTAATAATATCGGCTGGCAAATCTTTCGGGTCACGCTGCCACTGCTTTATGGTGTACCCCTTAATAAACGCCTCGTATAATTCCTTACCAATCAAGCTTACTGCCTTGCTCTCAAGATCACTTGGCGTGGCTATATTCTCCCGCTTCGATGCAATGAAATCAGCGAATTCTCTAGGCTTCAAATTCAGGCCAAAAAAAGCATTCACTGTACCCAGATTTATTGGCAAAACGTAAACTCGGTCACGATAGGTGGTCAAAACTCGATGCTGGTACCGATTAAACTCAGTAAATTGGTTAATGTATTCCCAGGTGTTTTTGCTGCTGGTATGAAAAATATGTGTTCCATACCGGTGAACATTAATATTTGTTCCGTCAAAGTCATAAGTATAGCAATTCCCGCCAACATGCTCCCGCTTCTCAATGACCAGAACTGATTTCCCTTTTTTCCGTATCTGCTCTGCGCATACTGCTCCGAACATTCCCGCGCCAACCACCAGGTAATCGAATTTTTTCATCGGAAACCTCGCGAGGAATATTGCGAATTAGTCGTTTATCGATACTTGAGATTGCTCCACTTCGAACCTTCTCTCTGCTTTCGAGCTAGCTTTGCCAGGGGCCATTCATATTGCTTATATTTTTTTAAATAAAACCGGACTACCTCTTCACTAACCGGTTTTCTCTTAGCAATGTATTTCGCACAATCACTGAACCCCTCGTTCACCCCGGCTAGCCAGAAACGAATCTGCCGGGTAACAATTGCGCGAACGAACATGGTCAGAAGCATCGGAGTAAAACATCTTGGCCAGTATCGGCGGGGTATGTTCTTGAGTATTAGATAGATGTTGTTTCTAACCACGTTGCGCAACATTCTTCCGGACATGCGGTTCGCACTGGAAACGCAATGGTATGAGCGGACCTGCGGATGGTAGATCACTGCCATTCCCAAATCCCAACACCGGATGGCCAGGTCGTTCTCATTGACGTACAGGAAGAAGTCCGAGTCGTAACCATTCAGCCGGTCCCAGGTTTCCTTCCGAATCGCAAAACCACACCCCCAGAATTCGGCCACCGGACCGGCCACGTGTTCGGTAGTCACAATTTCCCCGGTATCAGGGATTACAATCTCAAACGCAATAATGCCCACTTCCGGCCGACTGGAAAAAAGGCGCTCACTCTCGTCAACAACGTTCTCCGAGGGATATGAATCGTCATCAAGAAAAACTAGGTAGGGAGTTTCTGCGTATTGCGCCCCATAATTATATGCGTAAATGCCGGTGTTTTCTTTCAAGGCTATTAGGTTTACCCAGGGGTGTTCTTGCCTCACCATTTCGCAAGTGTCGTCCCCAGACCCATTGTCTACCAAGATGACTTCAACTTGGTTGCGCAGAGGTTCTAGCTGACCGAGAGTATGGAGAACCTCGGCCCTTCGGTTCCAAGAAACCAGAACGAACGTGGTAGTTTTCTTACTCATGGCGTTTTCGGTTTTGACTCTAATGCAGTCTTGATCGTTTACACAAGGTAGCCCCTATGCTCCACCGCAAGGTTTTTTCGCATTTCGAGCCTCGTTGACATGATGCGATGCCGAATTTGCGGAGCTTCGCTTATTCGAACTGATTTGCCTTCCACCAAGTCTCGACCTACATGGTTTGACTCGTCATGACCTATGCTCCGACGCCAACGATGATTGCAACGAAAGGACATTTGTGGCGAGAACTGGGGAGCTTTGTCTTGAAATCTATTGTGCTTTGTAGTTTTCTCAATTAATAGCAATTAATCTTTCCAGCAGTCATTCCATAGGGTTCCCTAATCTATTTTTAATACTGAATTCGCCTGGCTATTTATCGACCGTTTTGGCCTTTATCCCCATAGAAGCTTGCAGAAAGCTTGTTGCCCGAAATCAATCAAAGGAGCCCTGAGTTCGGCTTAGTACAATTAGTCGTTGACCATAGCCGCGCTACGGCTCAGGTGAATTTGTGCGTTTTTAAGCGGCTACGGCAAACGCTTATTAATTATAGGACACTGAAAGTGTATCTTGACCAATCCTCCCATACTAGCGAATCGATAAAACCAAAACTGGACTGCTGCTTTAGTGGGTGGTAGTGAGCAAGCTTCGCATGTACCGCGTCCACTTGAGGTACTATCAGGATACTTTTTGGAAGTTTGATGAATAAGACCAATTCGCCAATCGCGATTTCTGACTATGACCGAGTTCTCACAGAAGTGGTGTATCTGCTTGAGGCTGCCCGCAGTACTGCGGCCCGATCTATCAATGCAGTCATGACGGCAACTTATTGGGAAATAGGGCGATGCATTGTTGAGGAAGAACAAGGAGGAAAACGTCGTGCTGGCTATGGTAAGGAGCTATTAAAGCGTCTTGCAGCAGATCTAACTCGACGCTTTGGGCGTGGATTCGGTCATAGAAATCTTGAGCAGATGCGAGCCTTTTACTCTGCATGGCCAATTTCGCAATCAGCGATTGCGAAATCTGAAGAGCTAACCAAACGGTTTCCTCTTCCTTGGACAGCCTATGTACACCTCCTGGGTGTTCGCGATCCAAAAGCTCGCGCTTTTTAGAACAAGAAGCGCTACGCGGTGGCTGGACCGTTCGGCAACTTGATCGACAGATTGGAAGCCAGTTTTACGAGCGTACGTTGCTTTCAAAAAATAAGGCGGCCATGATCGCCAAGGGATCAACGACGAAGCCGGGCGACATTTTGACGCCCGAAGAGGAAGTAAAAAATCCTTACGTTCTCGAATTTCTTGGGCTTAAAGACGAATATTCCGAAAGTGATTTAGAAGAAGCCCTTATCACACATTTAGAATCGTTTTTGCTCGAACTTGGTGGAGACTTCACTTTTGTAGGACGGCAAAAACGTCTTCGTATAGACGACGAATGGTTTCGAATTGACCTCGTATTCTTTCATCGAGGTTTGCGATGCCTGGTACTTGTGGAACTAAAGCTAAATCGCCTTACAAGCGGAGATGTTGGCCAGATGCATCTTTATTGCAATTACGCTCGAAAGAATTGGACTCGCGAGGATGAAAACCCGCCTGTTGGACTAATTCTCTGCGCCAGTAAACCCACCGCGCGACACGACCGCTTTATCGATGCCCCCAATCAATTTTGTTCTCAGCACCTTAATATATTGGTAATTGCCATGTATTGTATTCTAAAATCAAACCATTGGGAGTATCGATGAAAATGTTTTGCATAATAAGCTTTCTATTCTTGGGGTGCAGTGCTGCATTTTGCTCGGGATGCAGAAACGATAGCACTAGCAACCCCGAGGAGACCGATAACAACTCGGACAGCGACTCGGTCAGTGACACCGACAGTGACTCGGAAAGCTGTCTCAACAATGCACCTTCTGAATCGTTCTCAGATTCTGACTCGCCCTATGACATTGCGGTAGACGAAGTCGCGGTGACGTTCTCCGTGCCGTGGGGATATGACAAAAGCGATAATGCCACGCGAACTTATCCCTTGGTGGTAAACGGTTATTGGGACGAAGGCTGGGCCTTCACTGATGCCATTCGCCAACAGTATCCCGCTTTTTTCCTGGAGTATCAAAAGGACTCTGAAGGGGACGGCGCGCAGTTAGCGAACATTGTGGACGCGGCGGTGGCGCAAGGACTACGCATTGATACGAATCGCATTTACCTAACCGGTTTTTCTCGCGGCGGTTCCGGAAGTTATCCGTTGGTACGGGGATTTTTGAATGCTGGAAAGCTGTTCGCCGCTGTCAACCGCGTGGCAGGGCAAAGTCAAACCGAATTGCCGGATGAAGCCGTGGCGCATACATCTATTTGGTACCATGTAGGCACCGAAGATAAGTCGCAACGGGTTCAAGTGGCCGCAGACGCGTACGCGTTTTTGAAGGAACACAGCGCCAATGCGAATGCCGCGGAATCCCAAGTCAACGATGAAATGGGTGGGTTTTCACGCACCACATGGACGATCACCAAGGACGATATCGAGGTGGTGAAATACAGCGTGTACGATGGCATGGGTCACGATCCCGCCGCCCCATACAAGGATGCCGACGTGTTCAAATGGTTGTTCGGCCAATCCTTGAGCTGTCGCTGATCACCAAAGAGCAGCTCCGGGGGACAGCCCTGTTATGTTGCCAAGCCGGCGGATCTCCGAACGACGGAAGGCGACACGCAACCGATTGTCCATTGCAACTGGGATGACCGCGACTCGGTTGCACTGACAATGACCGCGGCGAGTGACAATGTTTAGAAAAAAGAATCCCCCTTTGAACAGTTTTTCACGGCTTGCTGTCGCTGTTCTTTTCCTAATAGGGGGCGTTC
>JBNKEI010000131.1:0-40930 GCA_050288705.1 Myxococcales bacterium | reverse complement strand
GCCTTAAATTAACGCCAACTATCGAACCGAGCTGAGCAGAACCGTGGTCTTCTTCCTGCTTGCCTTCTAGAGCAGTAATGCTTTTTGACTTTTCGTCACCCAATTCTTCTTCACTCGCATGGACATGTGGTTCGGCAAGAGATATCGTCCATGCACTCAGGGTTTGTCAAGCAACCATCCCAATCATTCCTCATCCAATTGCTATGATCGGTACCTCGATTGCAAGCGATTGGTATGCTGTAAAACAAGCGTGATTACTCGGCTATGCGTGCATGACAAGCTGTTCAGCATCGACTTTTTATTCGTATTGCCAATCAAACAGCAAGCAAGCAAGGTGCGGGATTATCGGCTCTATTCCTCTACAGAGAAAAGCGTCATTACTGGCGGCTCGGCGTTCAATATCAAGTCAGAATCGCTCCGCTTGGGCGATTTCGACCGAGCCCAAGTCGAAAATCTGCTTGGTCAACACACCGTTGCAACTGGACAAATCTTCACACCTGGGGCTATCGAGACTGCCTGGAAGCTTTGTCTCGGCCAACCGTGGCTGATCAATGCTCTCGCGTATCAGGCATGCTTTAGAGATAAACGGGGCAGAGACCGATCTCGACCTATCGATATCGAGCAGATCGAAGACGCTAAAGAGGCTCACAAAGAAGAAACGTAGAATCTATGGAAAAGCTGATGCATGATACCGAAGGCTCATTCTCGACTAAGAATGCGAATAGCCGCCGCCTGATGTGGTCGACGATTCCAATGTAGTCACTGCTACCCAAAGGAGAACGAATCAATGCCATCGATAGATATCAAGGTATCACGAGCAATCAATCAAACCAGCGCCAACCAATTGTGCCAAAAGCTCTCCGCTCTATTGACTGAAACTCTGCACAAGCCCGAACAATATGTGATGGTGGCGCTTTCTCAGGCAGTCATGTGCATGTCCGGTACTGACGAGGATGCCGCGTTTTGTGATGTGCGCAGCATTGGAGGTCTACAACCGGAAACCAATCGCGCTATCTCTTCCGGCGTATGTAAGTTGTTGTCCGAGCATCTCTCTATCGATCCGGCACGTATTTACCTCAATTTTTCGAACGTGGAACGCACTAATTGGGGCTATAACGGCAGCACGTTCTAATACAGACAATCAACTTGCTTGAAGGCATTGTACGCTGGTGCGCAATGGTGACGCCAGCACTATGCCTAACCGCACAGAAATCTCCGAATGCCTAAGAGGTAACTCAATCATTTCTCGAATACGCTATTACTGGTACTTTAAGCCACGAAATCAAGCGCAGTCTCCATCGCTATGCCCATTTATATATTTGGTAGTGGAATGAATTACAATATCAGCTCCTAACATAATTGGTCGCTGAAGCACCGGGGACATAAATGTATTATCAACAACCACCAAGGTTTGGGAAGCATGCCCTTTTAATGCAATTTGTTTTATATCGACAATACGCAACAAAGGATTACTTGGTGTTTCTATCCAAACGATTTTAGGCTTACGTTCAAGCGCGTTGTTCAATGCATCAGAATTGCTTACATCAATAAAACTTAGCTGAAACGCGCCCTTTTTGGCTAGCGATTCGAATAATCGGTACGTACCCCCGTAACAATCGTGCGGAGCGATTAACAAATCATTCGGAGACAATAATTGCGTAACCAATAATACCGCTGACATTCCCGAACTGGTAACCATCCCACCGCAATATCGCTGCTGGGCCGCGTCCCAGCGAACAAAGGCGTTGCTAGGTTATTTTTAGGAGTCAGGCAATTATTTGAAACTGCCGGGCGATTTGAGTCTGTGCCTTGTTGCCTCGCGCAAGCGCGCTTCTATCGAGACAATTGCGACATCGACATACCACCGTGCGCCGTCTTTTTCCCGCTCAGGTGAATGACGAAATTTAGCCCGGATTCTCGATACTCCTCTTAAGTTTCGCAGCTAGTAACCTTGCGATGCTCATCAAAATGCCGACAATAATTGCTTATGCTCAACCGCTCGAAGTTTTTTCCAAAAAACGCAGACATTGCCATGTATCCAATAAGGTTTAAATGCACTCCATCGTTTTTAAAGAAATAGTGTTTAGGTTTTTGGGTTTTGAAATCATAAAGATGCCGATGCAAATCCAGATACACCGCGTTTCTGGATTCTGCAATCATGGCCAAACCTTTGTTGAATTCTTTTATTTGAGTGTTGAGATCCGGCTTGCATACGGGCAATAAACTAGTAACTACCAGCCTTGCCTTCGGATAAAGCTCCTTTAAATTATTAAGGAGAAACCGATACGAATTAAGATGAACTTCAACGGCATTTGGTTCATCGCAAAGATCATTAATTCCTATTAAAGTGACAATCGCTGACGGATCTGGGTGCAACCGATTACTTTCAAGTCTTTGGAAGACGTTGTAATCAGGGTACCGAAGATGGTCGGAACAAATCCCTCGGTTTATCCAGTTCGATTTGCATTTAAGTCCTTCTATTAAGGAGTCGCCTAAGAAAACAATATCGTTCGTGCGAATATTATTTTGCGCGAACCCAGCGCATTCTTTCTCAAATTTTCTAATACGGGCAGTAAAATGCTTAGGGAAATCAAGCATTAGTTTCTCCTATTGCAGCGTATTTATTTTTGCTGCTTGCAAGATATTTAAATGACTAATCAGCAAACAAATGCCGATAATGCTTCAAATACATGTCAGCCGACTGGGAAAATGAAAGTTGTTGTTGTACATATGTTCGTGGTGCATAATTTTTTAATCCGCTCCAAAATTTAGCAAAGGCGTCAGGAATGGCCGCGCCGTCTGCGAACCGCTCGCCGCATTCACTGGAAAAGTAAGGAACCGAGGTAGCTGCCACCACTGCTGTTTCGTATTTTGCTCGTTGCGGGTCATGCCAAATACCGCTATCCCACGCCAAGATAGGCACGTTGCAGGCCATAGCTTCTTGATAGGCCATACCTTGGGCCTCATGCTCGCAAATAAATGCCATTGAGCGCGAACGCGACAGTAGTGAATGATACTGTCGGTGTTCGTAGCGACCATAGCGCAATATTTGATAAGTCAGCCCCCTTTTTTCTATTTCGAGAACCAAGGGATCAAGCACTTGCTGCTTGACCAATGAATAGTTCCAACGGATCTTATCGTAAATCAATACATCGATATCTTTAGGGTGATTACTACAATCTGGCCAGTCGTTAATATCTATGCCCGCGAACCAAGGCACGCAACACGGCCCGTAAACTCGTTCGAATATATCTTTCATCCACGAGCACGAAACAATGTAAAACTTGAAACGAGGATCTTTCATTAAATCAGGCCGAATAAGTGGATGATCAAGCAAACCTGGACCAAGAATGGCCGGATTGCACAGAGGCCAATCATGCAGAATGTGAGAATACCCCAAAATTCCTACTGGGTACCTAGGATTTCGGCGCGCCAATTCATAGTCATTTACCACAACTCGATAACCAGCATTAGAAAGCGCCTTGACCAGCAAGCTGAACCATACTCCGAAACCACTAACCTTTTGCCCGCTGCTAAATGCGTGATAACCACGGCGAAGGGCTCGGCGCAAATATCTATCGTGACGAACTAGAGTGTCGCGTTCAACGTCTTCAAAAAACAACAAGACCACCCGGTCACGATCTAGCTGCAAAGGTCGTCGATAGTCGCCAGTGCTAGTCAATCTTGCGAGACGTCGCTTGCCTTGTAGTCTTACTTCGGTGGCCGCCATGTCTACAACTTCTCGTACACCGTGCATGATTTTGTGAATCATTTGGCTTTCTCCGCTGGGGTCCTGTTCAAGTAAACATCGCTATTCAAACATTCTCGGACGCGCTCGCGATCAAATGTTTGATGGATTATAAAACTTCTTTACAGCAACCAAGCTGAGAAGGAAAGCTTGGAATTCCTCGCCCGTCGCGACAATCACTTGCTTGCGTCCTTTAAGGTTGTACGATAAATCTATTGCCTTGCTCTATCGCGATTAGCAAAGGCTCGCTTCCATCCAGGAAAATCGAGCTTGCTCGGAAAGCAGATAAAGTTTAGCTCGCCTGAGCGCCTCTGTCACACATCACTTGATCGACAGAAAGTTATTTGACACTTTGGCCAGTTTTTGCGATAGGCGCCTACCACAAGGCTCGAATCAATTCAAGAAGGAGAGTGTTATGGAGGTCCAACGACGGGCCGGGTTAAAAATCGACAACCCACCTAGTCAAAAAAAATTCTCTAATTATTCGAGCAGGGCGAATCCCAATACCCAACAAGAAAAACGGACAGGTCCAATTGGCAATGGCGTATTGGCAACTAACAAAAATGAAAACTTCGAGCAAATTCGCGCATTCGAAAAGCCATCTGCTAGTGTTGTGGAACGGCATTATGGTCCACCTCATACAATCTACGAAACGCCCTATTCCCAACATTCGCTACGCTCAAGAAATGGCACACACCATTCTATGCAAATTGTCCACGGCCAATTGCTAGACGGGGCTTGCTGTGTTTGTTGTATTGCCATGGTAACTAAAATTCCTTATGAAAAAGTAAAAGAGGCAGCAATTCGCTACGGAGGATTTGCTGGTAAAGGGATGTCGTTTTTTAATACCTCCAGGACGTTAAGTTTTCTGGGTATACCGAACCGACTCCATTCTGGAATTCCTGATTTATCTAAAATTCCTGACAGGTCGATCCTTACCGTTTGCGTCGAGGGTTACTATCATGCTGTCGTTTTTAGAAGATTAGAAAACGGAAAATCATATATTTACGATCGCAACTTAAATCGCCCTGTCGACCCAGCCCGTTACAGATTTAAGCGGGAGTGGATTGAAGTTGGTCCGATTACTTTAGAAGAAAAGTAGTAAAGCGCCCATAAAAACAAATTGCCATAAAAGCAGTCGCCTGCTATTCAAAATCCTCAACACCAGTAACTTTGGTAACTTTATTGGCAGTAATTAATATTTTTCGCGTAGTTTTACGTCCATCTACAGTAACATAGGTAATAGTATGTTTTCCAGCCTTTAATTCTAACGCGTTACCAAGCACAGGCGTCCATAAATTGGTTTCTTTTCCATCAACAATGATACGCGCAACAGGGTAAGATGAGGTGATAAACTTACCAGTCATGACCGGCGACGACAACTTTGAGTCAACCTTAATTTTTTGCCGCTCAATACGATCGTTCTTTGATTTTAATTTCTGTACGGGTTTTGTACTGGAACCCAATACCAAGGAATTTTCGGTATTTGGAGGGGGGCTAATTTTCACTTGGCCAATATCTGCTTGAGAGTCGGTATTAGAGTTAGACACACTGGTTATTGAAGAATCTTCACTTGTTTTTGTTATCCGATTATTCTCGGAAATCAATTTTTTTTTAATCTCCGCTTCTTTTGAAAAACGTGCAGAGTCTTTGAAAACCGAGGAAAAAGTTCGTTTCACGGCTTGCGGTGAACTAGACTGCGTCTCCAAAGCCCTTTGCGTAGACGGATAACGAAAGAAGGCAACAACCAAGACCGCAACCAAAGGAACAACACCTACGGCTGCAAGAATAAGAGGAAGGGCGCCTGCCCTAAAACTCCTTGAAGCCATTTGACAATTTTGTTCTTGCCTATCAGCCCCAGTCCGAGAAGCAGCCGAACTAAGTTGATGTGAGGGCGAGGGAGTTTTTTCAACGCATTCAAAAGCTTTTTTGCCAAGAAGCACGGTAGTTTGCTCAAGATCAGAAGTTTTAACAGTGCAAACATCGTGTTCCTTGGTTTCCGGGACATCATGGGAAACAAGAGCCAACAAATCAGCAACAGTGATTTCTTGGTTTGCTGCCACGGACGAGGACATGCCTTGCTGAGAGCACTCCGACGGTGGGAGCATGTCTGCAAAAAGATCATGCACATCATCTTGCACACCTAATGCGGAATCGTCGGTAGCTTCTGAATCTTCTTGCTCTAATTCCTCTAGGAGCGATTCAAATCGAATTATTTCGGTGGGAAGATCTTCACCATCGTCTTCTTGAGATCTCCCTTCTGTTGCAATCGAAGAAGGCGCAAGAGTCTTACTAATTTGCAGTGCCAACGAGTGATCGACTATCGGGTATTCTCCCTCTAGATCTTGAATGAAATCTTTGGGGCGAATGATTTGAGAGTCGGGTTCAGGTATTTCTTGGAGGCGCAATAACCGGGATTCTTCCGCCAAATAAACATCTGCCAGCACTTCGCGAACCGCTTCTCCTAGACTGGCGGCGTCAAAAGCCTCTCCATTAGGAGAATCAACAGACAAGAAGGGACTCAATTCCCTCGCCATATCTGCACCAGATAAGTAGCGTTCCTCTGGCTCTTTGGATAAAGCCTTTAGTACTACTTTCTCCAGACCGGCGGGAATATTACAGTTTATTGAACGCGGAGGCTCGATCTCGGCAGATCTTATCTTCTCTAGAATAGAAAAATCACTCGCGCCTTTAAACAGCCGTTCTCCGGCAAGTAACTCATATAGAATAATACCCGTTGCAAAAATATCAGAGCGGTGGTCTACCGGCAGGCCACGTACCTGCTCAGGAGTCATGTAGCCGAACTTTCCTTTTAGAACCCCTGCTTGCGTTTTGAGAATACGATTTGCTGCCTTGGCAATACCGAAATCAATAATCTTAACTTCGCCATGGTAAGAAACTAAAACATTCTGCGGACTGACATCTCGGTGCACAATATGCAAGGAGTTCCCATGACCATCCATTTTTTTATGCGCATAATCTAGACCTTCGCAAATTTTCATAGCAAGAAAAACTGCCTGAGAAATTGGCATGGTCCTGCAGTTCTTCCGGTAGCGCTCGCAGAGCTGACGCAAGTCACTTCCAGAGACATACTCCATGGCAAGGTAATACGACTCTTCGTTCTTTCCCAGGTGATACACTTGGACAATGTTTGGATGATTAAGTTGAATGCTGATTCTTGCTTCGTCAAGGAACATGGTAACGAAACCTTCGTCTTCCAGCATCGTAGGAAGAATGCGTTTGATCGCTACCAATTTGTTCGGTTCTTCCACAGAGCGTCCAAGAAACACCTCGGCCATGCCGCCTACGTTAATGCGCTCTAACAGAAAGTACTTTCCAAAAGGTATTGGTTTCCTCATTAGTCCTCTAACCAAAAAACTACGAAAGACCAAGACGTCGCAAAAACCGATAGAGTCAATTTTGCGGTTCGTGGTACATGTCGGTCAATCAAGAATATGCGTTAATTATAACCTAGAAGGAACATCGACCATGATATTGAGTTGTTACGCTTGCGGATCGCCTAACGAAATCCTGGGATCAATCGGGCGGCGAGACACGTGCCAGAATTGCAATACTGATTTGCGCTGCTGCTTGCAATGCCGCTTTTTCGATGAGGGTGCCCCTTCTCAGTGCCGCGAGCCTCATGCAGAAACTCAAAAAAACAAGAACCAGGCCAACTTCTGTGAACTCTTTGCACCTCAAGAGAATCCTGGTACTACCAGAAAAGAACAAACCGTTAACGCCAAAGAGACTTTTGAAGCCCTTTTCAAGAAGTAACCTGTTTTATCCACTGAAGATAGGGGGCGTGTCCGGCCACAATTGGCAACCCGATTACTTCCGGACAAACATACTCGTGAAGCTCCAGAACCCGTGCTTTGAGTTTTTCAAATAGCTCCTGGCGCGTTCTTATAATCAGTAGGGATTCTGGTTTATCTTTTATCTCACCTTCCCAAGAGTAGATCGACCGAACAGAACTAATACTAACACCTGCGGCAAGCCTTTCTTCTACCAGCAGGCGAGCCATTTCTTCGGCCGCTTTTTGCGAGGGAGTGGTTACATACACCACCAAGCTGCCCTTTTCGGAAAATTGCCAATGGTTCATAGTGCTGGCCTCACTTCTGTTGCTTCACCATCTTTCACTTCCGTAAGAGTAGGTCGAGATGAAGAGCTTGTAGAGGAGTAATCCGGCCTCGTATGGTAGATACCGCCCAAGGTCCGGTAAAAAGCACGAGCTATTTCGTTTAAATCGCGCAGTGTAAGATCACACTCATCTAGTTGTCCGTCGGCAAAAATACCATTGACGATCTTCTGAACCAGAGTCTGCAACTTAGCGGGGGTAGGGTCTTGCATGGCTCGGGAAGAAGCCTCTACTGCATCGGCAATCATTACTAATGCCACCTCCCGGCTCTGTGGCTTCGGCCCCGCATACCGATAATGATTCTCATCGATTTGTTGCATGTCCGACCTACCTTCTTGTTCTTGCAGAGCTTTGTGGAAAAAATAGCCCACAAGACGAGTTCCGTGGTGCTGGGGAATAGCATCGGCAACTCTTTTAGGTAACTTGTATTGACGTGCCATCTCCATTCCGTCAGACACATGCCTCTTCACAATTAGCGC
Organism: Myxococcales bacterium; assembly: GCA_050288705.1. GTDB lineage: Bacteria > Myxococcota > Myxococcia > Myxococcales > UBA5297 > JBNKEI01. Next base: position 32,565 of record JBNKEI010000131.1, on the reverse strand, counting down.
GCTCATTGGCGAAGCTAAATTTTCGTGCCGATTCTCTCCTCGCTGATTTTCACCAAAATAAAGAGGATTCCTGCCCTTTCCTATGTCGTGATAGTAGGCGCATACTCGCGCCAATAGAGGATTGGCATCAATAGCTTCGGCCGCAGCTTCTACCAAACTGCCAATTATTATGCTGTGGTGATAGGTTCCCGGTGCTTGCACAATCAGCTCTTTTAAAGCTGGGTGATTCAAGTTAGCCAATTCAAGCAACTTGATATCGGTTGTATAACCGAAAACCGCTTCTGCAAGAGGCGCAATGCCCATTACCAAAATAGGCACTGCCAAGGCGCCCCCTAATAGGCCGCTAATACAAGTAATGGCGGTATTTCCATCTAGTCGATTAGTAATAAATGCAAAACACAACACTACCGCAGCGTTAGCCATGCCCGCAAACAAACCAGCACGAAAGAGATCGGCTCGGTCTTTTGCCCTAGCTACTTGCGCCGCTGCTACCAATGAGCCAATTAATGAATAAACGCCAATTTCTAAAGAATTCCCTACTAGCACCCCCGCCAGGGCGGAAAAAATTACCGCAAAAACAATTGCGGCTTCGCTAGTCAAAAGAAACCGAACCAACATGGCTCCTGCTGCAAAAGGAGCAGCATGGTAAAGAGCCTCACTACTAATCCAGGGAAAACGATTTTGTCGGTCGTCAGCAATCGCTACCCATACGCTAACCATTCCTAGCAGAAGAATGAGCCATAAAGCTCCCAACAAGGCGTCTTTGCGCACTGGACGAAATCGCTTAATCGATCGCCGAGCAAAGCCATACATCACCACTACCACCAATACGGCTAGCAACCCTGCCCCAATACGCACTAATATGCCACCCTCTAAATTCGATTGATTACGGATTGCAGAAAAAATCACCAGGTGTCGGCGCTCGATTCTTTCTCCATCCCCGATTATTTTTTCTCCCTTCTTTAGCTGAATTACTACCGGCCGGACTGATTCTACTGCCTCGCGCTTTCGGTGTTCAGTCTCTTCGCTGTTAAAACGAAGATTTGCACGCACCTGACGGCCAACTAAAGTGACTATGGCTTTGCGCAAATTCTCGGGCAACTCCGGCGTTATTTCCGACGCCCAGGTCTCTACTAAACGCCGAATTTCGTTTTGATCGGGAATATTAGTTACGTCGTAAACAATTTCTTCTACCGCTCCTGCGCCCTTGCGTCGAACTACGATGCCCTTTCCTGCTGAAAAAACCAGGGCTTCTCGATATTCGGCCACTTTTTGACCGTTTGCTTTCAAAATAAGGCGTTCTGCTTCCCGCTCTACCTTTTCCGAAAACTCTGCTTCCGCAAAGGCGCGAAACGATTCTTCATCTAAGTTGGTTTCCCATCGGCGCGCCAGCTCATCACGATGTTCCTGGAGTTCGCCCAACAACTTTTCGGAAAATGCCGCTGTTCTTTTTTGTCTGGCTTCACCATTGGACGGTTCTGCACGATGTTCAGACTCGCGAACACCATACCTCTTCTGGACAGTTTGTACTACTGAGCGCATATATTCAAAACCAGATCGTATTCGTTGCGCTCCCATCTCCGCCACAAATGTATCGTAGTCGTACACAGGAAGATTAGATTCGCTAGCCTCTTTTTTTCTACGGCGGGTGGTTTCCTCGTCGGGAATATCGTAATCACGTGTAGCTTTGACCACCTTCTCTGAAAAGCTACCTACCACCATTTCCCCGTAGGGAATACGCTGGCTAAACAACCCAGGAGGAAGCAAATAGGCGCAACAAACAGCTATTACTAACAGCACAGTCAAGTTGACTGTCCGATTAAGCCAAACCGCGCGGCCGTTAGCTTCAGCAGCATTCGGACGAGGTAAGTCTTGGGGTAATGAACCTGGCTGCTCAGCCGATGGCACGGAGGTATTAGGTTCACCGTTATGTTCCGATCTGGTCATTTCAGTGTCTTTTCCTTGTCCACCGGCTTAGTGCTCAGAAACTTCCTGGCAATTGCCCTGAAAAACAAATTAGAGCGGCATTCTACCTTTTACGGCACAAAAAGTTAGAATAATTGCGATAGTGATTTTCTCAATTAGTCACGCCCGATTTACTCTATCTTGTCTTTTTGCTTAAAGAAGAATAGTTAATGTCTAGTTCCTCCCTATAGCAGACAAGTAAGGGTCAAAAAATGGGTACATTATTCATTGTGCAAGTGCATGCCCAGGTAAACGTAGATTCCCCGGACTACCCCGATCCCATAGCCTCGTTTATAGCGGCCACTTTAAGCAATGCAGAGGCAAGCCGGAAGGAACCAGGGGTAGTTCGTTTTGATCTCATCCAAGACCGCGACGATCCTGCCCATTTTGTGCTGGTGGAAATTTATCTCGACTCGCACGCCGCCGCTGCTCATAAAAATACCCCTCACTACGCCACTTGGCGCGACGCAGTAGCACCGCTTATGGCTAAGCCGAGGCAGAGCACCAAGTTTGTAAATGTCTCACCAGACGATCAGGGATGGCAGGGGCGATAGAATGGTTTCGCTGCACTTTGAATTCTCTACCGCCGGACGCATTCTGTTTGGTCCCGATTCTCTCAACGAAATCAGTTCCTTGTCCCAATGGGGAAAGCACGCTCTACTAGTGGTGGGTCATAACCCGGAAAGAGCTTCTTGCGCTCTCCAACTTCTGCATAAATCGGGAATAGCTACTTCAATATTTAGCGTGCACGGTGAACCAACCGTAGATACGGTTAACCAAGCTACTACCGTTGCTCTGTCCAGCTCTTGCGATTTGGTAATTGGCATGGGGGGCGGAAGTGTCATTGACACCGCCAAGGCAGTCGCCACCATGCTAGGGAACGGCGGAGAATTGCTTGATTATTTGGAAGTAGTTGGCCACGGGAAGCCGCTGACTCGGCCGCCAATTCCTTTTGTAGCCATACCGACCACCGCCGGCACGGGCACCGAAGTCACTCGCAATGCAGTTATTGCGGTTCCTGAGCACCAAAGAAAAGTGAGTTTGCGCAGCGCTCAAATGTTGGCGCGGCTTGCCATTATCGACCCCAACTTACTAGTTAGCCTGCCATCATCAGTAATTGCCTTTAGCGGACTCGATGCCTTTACCCAGTTAATTGAACCCTTGGTCTCGGTGCGAGCTAATCCTCTAACCGATAGTTTTTGCAGAGAAGGAATAGCGCGCTCGGTGCGCTCTCTAAAACCAGCATTTGACGGCGAGCGGTCGCTTCCAGTTCTCGAAGACCTAGCATTGGCAAGTCTGTTGGGCGGTTTGGCGCTGGCTAATGCTGGATTAGGAGTAGTACATGGCTTGGCCGCGGTTATTGGAGGCAGATTCGAGGCCCCTCACGGAGCAATATGCGCGGCCTTGCTTCCCTGGGCTACGCAAGTCAATTTGCAAGCATTAACCAAACGAGCACCTACCAGCTTCTCGTTAACGCGCTACCGAGAAATAGCTGTTTTAGCAACTGGCCTTCCACATGCCGCCCCCCAGGATGGCGTTGCTTGGATTAAAAATCAGTGTCAGGCTCTGTGCATTCCCGGTTTGTCACACTGGGGCCTAACTGCCAATGATGTTGCAGATATAGTTGCTAAAAGCCAATCATCAAGCAGCTTGCGTAGTAACCCTATTACACTTCACCCGGAAGAACTTTCCAGTATTATGCTCCAGGCTCTTTGACAAGAATAATTAAATTTAGTTGCAATGAAACAACATAAACGCTTTAGATTGTTATTCTAACTCACACCACTTCCCGAATATTCAAAATTGGGCGATTTGTATATATTCTAATATGCTCCAATGTCACTAGTTATCATACACAGCCATCACTTGGTCGAAAGTTTTGCAAGAAACTCATAAAGGTAAAATTAAAAGATGCGCCCGAACTTGAGCAAAAAAGCCTTTTAATTAGCATCTTGTCCCAAGTTGAGAAAATTCTATTAAGAAATCGTTGACATTTACAATCTTGCCGCTCCAGAATACATTTTCCCGTACATTTCACATAAAAGGATACTCAGATGCCAATTCTTGGTTTTATTTCAAATCCAATACACGGACATTTAAAACATCATCGCTCGACTTCGGATTGTGTAGCTCGACTGGATAAACTTGTAGGAAGACAGGCGCAAGAAAGCCAAGTAACAGCCAAGGTCTCCCAGCATCCCCTATCAGAATCGACTCATCCAGCATCCGATTCTTTCGTAGCAAGAGTCGATCAAACCATTAGAAATCTTCAGACAACAACTCAGCTTGTCGAAAGAACTAAAGCAGATTTGCAAGCTGCATACACCAAATCAAGAAGTACAGTTCCAGAAAAAAGAAATGCTGCCCTAACGGAAGTAAAAACACTAAATAATCAGCTAAAAGAGCAAAAAGCACTCAAGAGAGCATATAAGGGCGAAGCCGCCGTGCTTACCAAGAAGAAGGATATCTATCAAACCGACCTCGCCCAAATCGAACACGAACTCGATAAAGATAAGAAACAAACTGCATTCAGGGATAAATGGATCCCTAGAGGAATCGCTTTTACTCTGGGCGGTTTAGCGGGATCTGCTTTCCCTAGTCCTTTCCCAGCGGTCACAGCCGGAGTTGGACTTGTAACACTAACCTCTCCAATCAGAAAAATTCGCCAAGAATTCTTCTAACATTTATCCTTGGCCAGCGTCTACCGTACAAAATACCCGAGCGAAGATCGCTGCCCACTATTTCTATCCACCAAGCCCGTGCTTTTTGAGCAAGCGATGCAGATAGACACGATCGATTCCTGCCTGGCGCGCAGCTCGGGAAACGTTATGTTTGCATCGCTCCATGAGGTGAACGATGTAGTCCCGTTCAAAAGAATCTACCAACCTCTCTTTGGCTTCCTTGAAAGGAACATCCACCGTAGCGAGAGGCTGTTGGCGGGCTGGTTGCAGCGAAAGAAGCTCTTCGGGCACTTCTCCACGCTCGTCACCTAAAGACACCGCGCGCTCCACCACATTGCGTAACTCACGCACATTTCCCGGCCAGTGATAATTTTCCAATAGCGCTTGGGTCCGCGGTCCAAAACAAATTTGCTGGTTCATGGAATCCAGCATAGTTTTCACTAGCAAAGGTATATCTTCTCGCCGTTCTCTCAACGACGGTAAAACAATTTTTACCACTGCCAACCGATGGTACAAATCTTCGCGAAAGAGTCCTTTTCTTATTTCCTCGGCTAAATTACGGTGAGTAGCAGCAATCACCCGCACATCAAACGACCGGTAGTTGTTTGCCCCTAATCGTTTTGATTGGCGGTTTTCAATAGCTCTCAGCAGCCGCGGCTGAAGATCTAAAGGTAGGTCCCCAACTTCATCTAAAAAAATAGAGCCTTTGTCGGCGCACTCAAAAGCCCCCGCCCTGTCGTTTACTGCTCCGGTAAAAGCACCACGAACATGGCCGAATAGCTCGCTTTCAATTAGATTCGGCTGTATCCCCGCCAAATCGACTACTACCAGCGGCTGGCTGGCCCGCAAGCTATGCTGGTGAATCGCCTGGGCGCAAAGGTCTTTGCCGGTGCCAGTTTCTCCCTGCAAAATAACCGCCGCGTCGGTGACAGCAACGCGTTCCAAAATGGCAAACATTTGTCGCATTGCCATGCTTTTACCTACCAATCTTCCCAAGCTTTTTTTGGTACTAAGCGGAAGATTAGGCAATCCCTGAGCACTCTGTAGTTCTAGCTCAGTTTGCCCTATGGCGATTAAGGCCCCGGGCAAGGCTTCAATTTCGTGAAAACGTATGCCATTGCAAAAAGAACCGTTGGTGGAGTCGAGATCTCTCAGGCGAACCCCTTCCTGGAGTACCGCTATTTCTAAATGCATGCGAGAGACCGCATTGTCGCACAAAACCAAATCGCACTCTCGGCCTTTTCCGGCTACGTAAGTTCCGCAAGTAAGTAGTAACTCTTTGCCAGTGCTCTCGCCAGATATGACCTTCAGCCTCCAAGGTCCACAACTAGCTGACGGCTTGCCAATGAGCAGGTCGGTTCCAGTAAAATCGTAGACTACTCCTGAGCTAGCAGACATGAGATTTCCACCAATGGCATTCTTCACCAACAGAGAACTTCATTAGTCGTCCGTATACAAAACGTTTGAAAACCAATAAAATTCTCGGGCAGGCGCTAAGATTTCTTAAACAGTTCCGAACCCGCGTTTTAAAAGAGTTCAGCAAGTTTAAGAATGTTTGCTCTAGAACCAAGCCTGGCTTTACAATGACTCACATCTGGAAGGCGGAATTTTTGGAGGATAAGAGAATGCACAGAAGCTTTCGAAACCTATTAGCGGTATCGCTAGGCACCGCGGGAATGATCGCCGGTTCTAGCGCACTATTGTCCGCCTGCCAAAAACATGAATTTGAAAGAGTGACTCCTAAGGCCATTGAAGTGGTTCAAAATAAGATCCTTATTGAAGGGATTAACCAGCCAGCCAAAGTTATGCTGGTTATCGACAAGTCGGGTTCGATGAGAACCAGAGTGGAAAATGGAAACTGGGGGTGCTGTGCTCACTATCAAAACAATGATTGTACTGGCTATGACCAGAATTCCGATTGCAAATGGAACAAGTTAAAAGAAGTCCTCAGCCAGCCAGGAGGTCTGCTTATACCTGCCTCGGCCAACGATAAGCCACTTGCCCGTTACGGACTTAGCGTTTTCCCTACACCGGATAGCGGTGACATGTGTACTCAGGGAAACGTAGTAGAAGAAATTCCACTACAACCATCTGCGGAGTCGGTACAGCGAATCGTACAGATTCTGGAACAAGAAAAAATGGCTCCTGTTGGAGGCACTCCTTCGTCGGCCACCTTAGAATCTCTTTTAAACAACCAAGCCCTTGTCCAAGAAGAAGCAAATACTAAACGATTCGTGGTGCTTCTCACCGATGGTCTTCCTAATTGCAACGATAAAATGAAGAATAATAACGATTTATGCCAAGCCTGCACCAATCTTGCCTCGCCAATAAGTTTTTGCGGAGGTTTTCCTCAGTCTTGGAGAAACTGCGTAGACGACCAACGCCTTGTTGAGGCTATTCGCTCACTGCGTGAGCATCAGATTGAAACCTTTGTAGTAGGCATTGGCAGTGACACCAGTAATCCCACCGCCCAGCAAGTAATGAATGCAGCAGCCGAGGCCGGAGGCCAAGCACAAGCAGGAGACATTAAGTACTATCAAGTCAGTAAACCAGAAGATTTCGAATCAGTTTTGAATTCTATTCGCAACAAGCTTATTCCTTGCGAAATACAAATGAAAGAAGAGCCTCCGGATTATGATTTTTTTGAAGTAGCTCTATTTGACACTCAAACCAATAGTTCAACTCCCCTAATTCGAGACCAGGATTGGAGATTTAAAAGTAATTCTTCTAATAAAATTATCGAACTACTTCCTAAGCGCTGTCAGGAGCTTCAGCAACAGCATCCTAATCGTTACGAACTAAGGGTGTTCGATATTCGCGGAGGGAATTAGACACCTCGCCCTCCTGCTAAGAAAACAGGAGGATGAGGTATAACGAACCGCCAACGGGAACCAAACTGCTGAAACGCCTACTCTAGGTTCCCGTTTCTAAGTATTCATGAATAGCCCTGGCCGCTAATCTTCCCGCACCCATGGCACGGATTACGGTTGCCGCTCCCAAAACGATATCCCCCCCCGCAAACAAACCTTTGATGCTGGTTTTTCCGGTGTCCTTTTCTGCTCGTATGCGGCCACGAGAATCGGTTTCTAAGCCGGCACTAGAACGTGGCAGTAAAGGATTAGGTCCATTACCTATGGCAACTACCGCAACATCAATGGCAAAATTTACTTTTTCTGCGGTGGGTACTGGCCGAGGTCTTCCACTGGCATCAGGAGGCCCTAAAGCCATTTTTTGACAAATAACCTCACAAACTTTTCCCTGAGCGTCGCCCAAATAATGCAAAGGATTATGCAAAAAAAAGAATTCTATACCTTCTTCCTCTGCATGTTTTATTTCTTCTAATCGAGCAGGCATTTCTGCTCTGGTACGCCGATAAATAAGGATTACTTTTTCAGCGCCTAAACGCTTTGCAGTGCGCGCGGAATCCATAGCCACATTTCCTCCTCCCACTACCGCCACCTGGCTACCGCGGACAATAGGGGTATCAGAAACCGGAAATTCGTAAGCTCTCATTAAGTTTACTCTGGTGAGGTATTCGTTTGCCGAATACACCCCGCATAGGTTTTCACCAGGAATATTCATAAAATTAGGTAACCCCGCACCACTGCCTATAAATATTGCGTCATATTCTTCTTGCAACTCTTCCAACGAAATAGTTTGCCCTATCATTATGCTAGTAAAAAACCGCACTCCCGCTGCCTCTAATTTCTCTACTTCCTGCTTGACAATTATTTTGGGCAATCGGAATTCGGGAATACCGTATACCAATACGCCACCCAAGCGATGCAATGCTTCGTAAACATCGACTACATGCCCTAAACGTCTCAGATCTCCTGCTGCGGTTAGGCCAGCAGGACCAGAGCCTACTATTGCAACCCGCTTACCACTGTCTTTTCCAACCATTAAAAGCTGGCGGTTGGGCTGATTTCTTTCCCAGTCGGCTAAAAATCTCTCTAATCGTCCAATAGCAACTGGATCACCAGTTTTGCCAAGCACGCAATTCTTTTCGCATTGTTCTTCTTGAGGACACACTCGTCCACATACTGCGGGTAATACATTATCGCGCCGCAAAATTTCCATTCCCCCAGCAAATTCTCCTTCAGCAATTTTTTGAATAAAGCCAGGAATGTCGATTCCTACCGGACATCCTTTCACACAAGCAGGTTTTTTACACTGCAAACAGCGGCGCGCCTCGATTCGTGCGGTCGGTTCGCTCCACCCCAAGGCTACTTCCTGGAAATTATGTATCCGCTGGGAGCTGGGCTGCTCAGGCATTTCTTGGCGGGGAATGGCCATCCGTTGTTGGGGAGTTAAGGAAGACTCACCCTGTGGGACGATGCGGGTTCGACTCATTAGTCTTCTCCTATAACTGAGCGAAGACGGCACTCATGCGTTTCCTGACGGTAGCTTTCGCCAGTTTGCTGTTCTTGAGCACGATACAATTGTTGCTTTTGCATTAACTCTTCGAAATCAACCCCGTGACCATCTACTTCCGGGCCTTCCACGCACACAAATACGGTTTTGCCGTGAACAGTAGCCCGGCATCCTCCGCACATTCCCGTTCCGTCAACCATTATAGAGTTGAGGCTTACTAAGGTTTTTACTCCCCAGGGACGAGTAGTCTCGCTAACTGCTCGCATCATTACCAAAGGCCCAACCGCGATACATAAATCTGGTTTGCCATTAAGGGAAAACTCGGCTTTCATTCCGTCGATTACTAGCCCCTGGCGGCCTTCAGAGCCATCGTTCGTCCAAATATCTACTCGACTACTCGCCCGCTCCATTTCCTCTCTTAGAGGAATAAGCCCCTTCGTTCTGGCACCTAATATCGATACTACTTCATTACCTACGGCCTTCATGGCCTGCGCAACTGGATGGAGCATGGCTATGCCTACCCCTCCGGCAACACCCCAAACTTTTCCTACTTTTTCAATGTGGGTAGGAGTGCCCAGGGGCCCCAATATATCCAGAAAGCTATCGCCTTCTTGCATACGAGCAATGGTAGCGGTTGTCTTTCCCGCTTCTTGAACTACCAGGGTAATGACCCCATATTCGGAGTTGGCGTCAGCAATGGTTAACGGAATTCTCTCTCCACCTTCAGTCACCCGCACCACCACAAATTGACCCGGTTTTCGTCGCCGAGCTATGTGAGGTGCGTACACTTCCAAGCGGTTTACTTGGGAGCTAAGCCGAGTTTTTTTTATTATGAGACCCGGTATCGATTCGTATTGCATACTCTTAACTCCTTGAAACTACATTGGTTTTTCGGCGACCTTTTGCCAATTGCGCTGCCATGTTTAGTGCCGCTTCCATGCTATGCGACCGTGCTCGACCCTTGCCGGCTAAATCGTAGGCAACCCCGTGATCAGGGCTGGTTCGGGGAATAGCCAGCCCCAAGGTTACATTGACACCTTCGTCAAAATGCAACAGTTTAAAAGGTGTTAGTCCTTGGTCGTGGTACATAGCCAAAACTGCATCCCATTGCCCACGAGCAGCCTGGGGAAACAATCCATCGGCAGGAAAGGGACCTTGTACATCGATTCCTTGGGCCTGGGCCCTTTCGATTGCGGGTGTCAAAATACCTGCTTCTTCGTCACCAAACAGACCATCTTCTCCGGCGTGAGGATTAAGCGCGCACACTGCCAGTCTTGGTCGAGCAATACCAAAGCTTTCACTTAATTCGCGATTCATTATCTGTAAATCAGTAACCAATTCGGGCAAAGAAATTTTCCCGGGAACGCGAGAAAGAGCAATATGGGTAGTATGCACTGCTACCCGGAGCACTGGACCAGCCAGCATCATTAGTACTCGAGAATGAAAACGTTCCGCCAAAAGCTCGGTATGTCCGCTAAAAGACAACCCCGCACGATGAACCTGAGCCTTATTCAATGGTGCAGTACATAGTGCTTCCAGTCTACTGGCTGGCGCTTGTAAATCTTCGATAGCCCGCAACAAAAATGCTAGCTGGCCAGCTCCTCCCTCGGCGGAAGGTTTTCCGGGAATAACATTTGCCGCCTGGAGTGCAGTTACTGGCACCAGTATTCCTAGCTTTTCGGCTAGCTGGTCCCCTTCGCGGTCGACTTCCCAATCCCGAGAGCAGCGAACTAAGCGGTCTTTTACCTCAGCCTGCGCACAGGCCTGTTTCCAAACCACTTCATCTCCATATACTACCGGGATAAGATTCTTTTGTATCAATGGTGACGAAAGCGCCCGGGCAGTTACTTCCGGACCAATTCCCGAGGGATCTCCCAGGGTAATTGCCACCAATGGTCTACTGTCCACTGGGTTATTCATACAGTTTCCGAGTAAAACTCAATATTAAAGGATATTTCTAGGTTGATGACAACGGGTAAATCGTTATCACGAAGCTAGCCCAATGCACACCTGAAAAATTTGTAGGATCAGAAATTCCTAAATGTGCGCGCTTCTTCCATTAGCCAATGCACAATAATCGGCAACCGCTCGTTCCCCAGAGGTCTTTTTCAGGTCCGGACATCGGGACAAAAAATCATGACAAATATACACTTATAACACGAGACATACTCTGCTTTACCGTTCCGAAGTAAGCAGAGAATAGTTTTAGAACAGAGCGTGGCAAAATCCGCTATCAAGAAATAATTCTAGGAAATAGTTATTTAGGCGATACAATTCTACCTACAGTAGACTGGCTAAAATGCATTTCCGCCCCCTCCCACCTCGTCGATACTACTGATCAACGTTTACCGACTCCCAAAAAGGCGCCAAATTCGAATCGCTGCGGTCCGTTACCCCATTTTGCTTGTAACATTCCCAGGATTTCACCAGAAACAGCGGTCCATTTTTCGTCCCCGATTGTCAGGCGAACAACTTCAAACGACGGGGTGCCTTTTTGCATGTTTTGCCAAAATTCTTCCATCGAGGGCGACTCGAGTACATGGGATACTTTATGAATCGCGACTTCGTCAAATCCAGCATCAGTCATTTCCTTCTCGAAATCGCCTACATTGCTCAAGGGCTGGCTTGAAGAACCAAACGGCAGATCAGGAATAGACTTCGCAATAGTACCATAAATGTGTGAAAAAACGGGGTTTTCGTGCGAAGGCAGCCAGCTTCCCACTGCCGCGCGCCCCGATGGTTTCAAAATGCGGAAAAGCTCGCTAAATCCCTTTTTTCGATCAGGAAAAAACATTAATCCAAACATCGAAAAAGCCGCATCGAATAATTCGTTACCATAAGGTAGAGCCATTCCATCGCCAACACATGCTTCTATATCAACAACGCCTTCTCGTTGTGCGCATTCTTTTAATCTAACAATCATGTCTGACGCAAAATCGAGAGCATATGCTCGTGCTCCAAGGCGAGTGGCGGCTATGGACAGACTGCCTGGACCGCAAGCAATGTCAACAATTCGCATTCCGGATTTTACTTCCGCTAATCGTAATGCATCATCTGCATATTTAGAGAGGTGAGAAGCAGTATGGCGAGTATATTCAGCGGATACAGTATTCCAAATCTCAGGCCCCGCCAAAGGATTTGACTTTTCTAACATTTTTAGCACCTTTATGATAAGACGTCATTGTCATGTTTCCTATGTAATGATACATTTTGCGGAAAACAAGCATTTAAAACTTATAGACTTCATGTTTTTTGATGAAGCATCAAGCATCCTGGGAAGCACTACTGACTTGGTTACGGCATTTTAAAATGCGCACACAGGAGCGGAAACAGGGAATATTAATTTGGAGCAACTATTCAGCACCCTTATTTCTTGATAACGAAAAGCCGCAAGAAATCCGGTCAGGCCGAGATTGTCGAGGCCCAAGGCTTCCTCGACTTCATCCGGCATTACGCTCGGAAAGACCGTGGTTTTCAATTTTTGGCTACTCGCGAAGTGGTAGTGCTGAATAGTTACATTTTAGAAAAAAGGAATATTCGATATTTCTGCCTGCACTCGAATTGAACCGTTGAACTTGGCTCACATTGGCGCGCTGTCTCTTCACCTACGTCTTAACTTCTTGTGAACGGGTCGCCTTGCAACATCCCTATTTTATTGTAAATAAAACAGGGATTAATATGCTTTTGATTTAATTTATTATCTATATTTATCATAATCGCTTAAAAATGGCTGCAATTGACTAGGTTTCCATTCTGCCGCACCGTGGTAAGACTTATCCGGTGGATTTCGCGAATCTTCTGCTCGCTTCTTCGCTTCCTCCCCTAACATTGCCTGATGAAACGACCTGTAACCCCGAGACGATTGGCTTTTCTCAAAACCCGCCATGTAATCAGCCACTTTTTCGCGATCTTCTGAAGAAGCATCCGCATAAGAAAAAGAGTCAGAAACTCCCGCTTGACGGCGAACCTGCTGTTCTTCTTCTGGGCTATAACTATATTCCTCATTCACTTTCCAGCTACCATAATAATCATCATGAGGTTTCCATCTGCCATAGTGTTTCTTACCATCCTCCTGGGGCGGATTATAGGTAGGTAATCTTGATTGCGAGTCGCTCGAATCTGATCGCGCACGACTTGAGTAGCTTGACTTCGAACGACTTGAACCTGCTCCAAACACGCCTTTGAACATTTATCCTCCAAAAAAACTATCTGCCCATTTTATCTATCGCACTTAAACAAGTTTCCATTCTAGAATCGACCACATCAAATCCCCCCATCCAACCCTTTATCCACAGTCTTGCAAACATCCAAACCATTATCGATTGGGCAAGAGGATAGTTGCTTAATAAATAACTCGGTAATTCGGCCGCGCCGTGTTCGGCGTGTGGCTATTCGATCATAGCGAAGCCCCTGAGTCACGGGGACACCAAGCACCGGTGGCGGCCCGGTCCTGCTGAGTATAGCACCTGTGTAGTTGCCGCGCGTACTTCCCATCGTGTACCTAATTGGAAAGCTTTGCTAAAAAAAGAGAAATCTAATTACTAATCTTGATAGTATGATGCTTGCTTATTTTTTCCATTCGAAATCGGTTTTATGCGTTGCAAAGCGTTTAGCTATTTGCTACCGGTTGCCTCCTTGGCTTTCCAGCTAAATGGCAACGAATACAAGCTGGAAGCAGTACCAAGTTTGCTTTTGCTTGGGTGATCGTATGAAGAAGATTCTTGTGATTGGAGGCGGCTTCTTCGGGGTCTATTTGTCGGAGTATTGTGCTAGACTCGGACACTCAGTGCGTCTTATTGAGAAAGACACAAGCCTCATGTCTAGGGCTTCATACAACAACCAAGCAAGAGTACACAATGGATACCATTACCCTCGGAGCATTCTTACTGCTTTGAGGTCTCGACTCTCGTTTCCCAGATTTGTTAATGAATTTAAAGACTGTATTGACAACGAATTTTCGAAATATTATTTAATTGGAAAAATATTAGGAAAAATCTCCGCAAAACAATTTGTAAAATTCTGCGAACTAATTGGCGCTCCTTGCGAACCCGCGCCGAGTAATATCCAAAAACTAGTTAATCCGTCTTTAATAGAGGCAGGATTCTCTACTATTGAATTCGCGTTTGACGCCATAAAATTACGAAACTTGATGATCGAACGCTTAGATAACGCAGGCGTTATTTGCCAACTAAATTGTTCTGCGGAAAAAATCGCTCCACGAGATAACGGGTTATTGGTAGATGTTTTGAATATCGCCGCCAAAACAACTGAAAAAATCTACGCAGATCACGTGTTTAATTGCACTTATTCCCACCTCAACGAGGTTCATCGAGCATCTCAAATCGAAATAGTATCGCTCAAACACGAAATGACCGAAATGTGCCTCGTTGAGGTGCCAGATAAAATAAAGAAAGTCGGAATAACTGTTATGTGTGGTCCTTTCTTTTCGGTCATGCCATTCCCTTCTGCTGGCCTCCACTCCTTCAGCCATGTTAGATATACACCTCATTACGAATGGCTAGATATTTCTGGGTCCATCGCCAGGCACGCACAACCGATTACGCTTACAAACTGCAAAAGAAATTCCGCATGGCGCTATATGCAGGCAGATGCAATGCGCTATATGCCTATCCTAAGCGAATGCCGCTACGACCGATCACTCTGGGAGATAAAGACTGTTCTGCCTAGAAGTGAAACAGATGACTCTCGTCCAATTCTATTTAAACCTAATCACTCTATTAAAGGGTTTCATTGCATTATGGGCGGAAAGATAGACAACGTATACGATGCCATTGAAGCAATCGATTCCGCCAAGCTATTGACGTAAAAGAAGAGGACAAACATATGAAGAGTGAGTCTTTTGTATCAGTTGTGCTGGTCAGTGAAAGCCCCATTCAAGTTCCTATACAAGCAGTTTCTAACATCCAAAAAAGACTGGAAGAAAAATATTCTGACTACGAAATTGTTATTATTTCCAAAGGTCCTGCATTTGAAGATTCTCTTCCACTTAAAACAAAGAATCTGCTAGCGCAAGTGCCAAGCATTCGACTTATTCAGCTTTCGACACAAGTAAACGAAGATGTGGCTTGGGCGGCTGGCTTGGAAAATTCTATCGGAGATTTTATTGTTTTGCATGATCACTTTGATGACCCAATTGATGCGATAGAAGAATGCGTGGAACTATGCAAGGCAGGAAACGATATTGTTGTGGGGGTATCTAGTCTTCCTCAATCCCTACTTTATAGATTTGCTCGTTTTTGCGGAGCAGCTATTTTGAGGGCGATTGAATACCAATTACCTAAAAATGCTACTCGCTTACGCTGTCTTAGCCGACGAGCGGCAAACGCGGTTATGCGAACCGGCAAGTTTCATCATCAGTTTTATATGAGAATTCAAAAAACCGGTTATCCTCAGTGCTCGTACTCTTACGCACCAGTGTCTGGGACTGTCCAAAAAAAATCGATTTTGACCGCGCTCCATAATTTTGTTCGATTATTAGTATTTAATTCATTCAAACCTCTCCGCTGGGTGTCGACCCTTGGATTTTTGGGCAGCTTTGCTGCGTTCATTTTCGCATCTTATAGTCTAGTCATCCATTTAATCAGCGGAAATGTAGTTCAAGGATGGACAACAACAGTATTTTTTATGTCCAGCCTTTTTATGGTTCAATTCGTAATGATGGCGTTCTTTGGAGAGTATTTAGGAAGACTGCTTGACAATTATAGTGAACAGGCTGATTACTCGGTAGTTTTTGAAAAAAAAAGCGTAATAATGGTTAACAAAGACAGAGTAAATGTCTTAAGAGAGGCTACTAGCTCAGATCTGAACCTCGTCCAGACAGGTCGGAATCGATAGCTAGTAAAATTTTGAAACAGAACTTTTACTGAGAGCAAAATATGAACAATGGATTAATTGGCTTCACAGGGTTTGTTGGCACGACATTGCTGAATCAACGCTCATTTGAAAGGCTTTATCGTTCTACAAATATTAGCGAGATCGAAGGACAGTGTTTTGACCTGATAGTGTGCGCTGGCGCATCGGCTCAAAAATGGATTGCCAATCGCGAGCCAATAGCTGATCAAAACAATATAAAGAAGTTAATTTCCCATCTCAAGAAAATTAGATGCAACAAATTTGTACTTATTAGCACTGTAGATGTATTTAAGAATCCATGTGGAGTCGACGAGGAAACAGAGATCGACGAAAATGGACTCCATGCATATGGTCTGCATCGCCGAATGTTAGAAAAATTCGTGACGGCCCACTTTGACAATCACCTAATAATTAGGTTGCCCGGTCTCGTTGGACCAGGATTACGAAAAAATATTATATATGATTTCCTAAACGATAACAACATTAATAAAATTGAGAGCCGGGGGGTTTTCCAATTCTATCCAATGGTTAACCTCTGGTACGATATTGAAACATCACTTAGCGAGAATCTAAAATTGGTTCATTTAACCGCCGAGCCTATTAGTGTTGCAGATGTTTCCAAATTCGGCTTTGGAAAGCCATTTGAACAGAGGCTTCCAAGTCTTCCCGCAACATACGATATGCGTAGTCGGCATAGCCAATTATTCGGAGCATCGGGGCCTTATCAATATAACCGAAAAGAAACCATTCAGGCAATTCGAGCCTACGCACAATCGGAACAAGCCATGTCGGCAATTTAGCACAAAGGAACCAACATATGAGACTAGCATTTTCCAACATTGCTTGGGATCGAACAGAAGATGAAGAAATTGCAAGACTTTTAAACAAATGCAACATCGATGCAATTGATATTGCGCCTAGTAAATATTTCAGCAACCTAAAAAGCGCAACACAAAGCGAAATAAACGGTATAAAAAAATGGTGGTCCGCTCGCGGCATTGAAATAATTGGAATGCAAGCATTAATGTATGGCACTAATGGGTTAAACCTATTTGGTTCCCAGGAAATTCAAACGAATATGCTAGAACATCTTGCCACTGTTTGCCGAATTGGCGCTACACTGGGCGCGAGATGGCTTGTTTTCGGGTCCCCAAAAAATCGCGATCGCGCAAACCTAAGCGATGATCAAGCCGAGGATATAGCGCTTGCTTTCTTTCAAAGGCTTGGAGAAATCGCTGAATCATACGGGGTTACCATTTGCCTGGAACCTAATCCTCCAGTATATGGCGCAAATTTTTTAACCAACACCGTCGATACTCTTAGATTTGTAAAAAAAACTTCACACCAAGCCATTCGCATGCAACTAGATACCGGCGCCATCACCTTAAACAATGAAAACTCGGAAGAAGTAATTAAAGGATGCGCAGAGTTCGTGGGCCATATCCATGCAAGCGAGCCAAACCTTGTTCCGCTTGGTGACACCGAAACAAGGCACCAGGATTTAGCTTTATCAATTCATAGATATCTGCACGAAAAGGTAGTTTCTATCGAAATGCTTGCGACAAAAAACGAATCGCATATTTCCTCCATCGAGCGAGCCTTAACCATTGCCAAGCGCTACTATCAGCATGAGCCCTAAAATTCACCCCAGGAGAGATTTTGAGGTTATCTTATTAATCACAGTTAATGCAGAAATCTTTCTGTAATCAATAGATAAGGCATCGAAATGACAAGTAGAATCATTGAAAACGCTGACCAGAACTGGTCAATTCCCGATTATCAAACCCCACTTTGGCTTGACCGCTCGCAGGATTACTGCGTAATCATTCCGGTTATAAACGAAGGGACAAGAATTAGGAACCTGCTTACAAAAATGGATACCCTAAAAATTGGGGAAATTGCCGATATTATAATAGTGGACGGAGGGAGCACGGACGGATCGTTGTCTTCGGAATTATTAGAAAAAACTAAAGTACGTGGCATGCTCATAAAAACTGGCCCTGGCAAATTAAGCGCTCAACTACGTTGCGCCTATTCATTCGCGATTCATCAGGGTTACGAAGGAATTGTTACCATTGACGGAAATGACAAGGATGATCCTGAAGCTATTCCGCGATTCATTGATTCGCTAAAAAAGGGGTTTGACTTCGTTCAGGCATCGAGATATATTTCGAAGGGTATTGCCGAAAATACTCCAAAATCGCGACATTTTGCTATAAAATATGTCCATGCACCTATCTTGAGTTTATTTTCTGGATTTCACTGGACCGATACGACTCAAGGATTTCGCGCATACAGCAAAAGACTGCTTATGGACGAACATGTTGCTCCTTTTCGCGAAATATTCGTCACTTATGAACTATTAGCGTACTTTTCCTATCGCGTACCAAAATTAGGATATCGATGCATTGAATTGCCAACCACAAGGCGCTATCCTAAAGGAGAAACTCCTACCAAAATCAGTGGCATAAAAGGAAACTGGTTGGTACTTAAGATAATGATAAATGCATGTCTTGGAAAATATAATCCTAGCCGCAATGGAGCTTAGCGATAATGTCTAGCTTTTTTCGCAAATTTTCAGCAATTGAAGTCACAGCAACCATCATCTTTTCATTCGCGGTTACAGCCCTCGCATTGGTCATTTCGCTCAAGCAAACAATTCCGCCATCTTACGTCGATTTTATTGTCGGAAATATTACCTGGGGCGCCCAAACAAAACTTCAAGATTTAATCGTTGGTCCGGTGCTAATAATTTCAGTCTTGCTCTCGATCTTTGTTACGACTCATTGGATTTCCTATCAAAAAAATTTATTTGGCAATGAACACACTGAGGCACTCTCCCTTCAAATAATCTGGTGGTCGCTTCCAACTGTTATTTCGATAGCTGGTTTTGCAACAAATTTATCTTTAGAAAGAATCTCTTTAAATATTTCATTAGCGGGTTTCGCATTCATTTTTGCTACATCTACATATAGCGCTTCGAAGAAAGTCAAAGTCAATCCAAACCTAATGGGGCTGGGTTTGGTATTTTTTCTTTTATTAAGCTTAATCCCTTTAGAAATGATACTCACTGCTGGTCGGTTTTTTCCATCCTTCGTGGAGAAAATTAGAATCTCACCAAAGCGTGCAGTTGAATATTCAATGGCCGTATTCGTTATAATTGGCCTTGCCAGTTTTGTTTGCTTTCCAGAATTATGGCGTCGCCACTTGCCTAAGATTGCGCTACTTGGACAAATTGGAGCGTCTGCATTTTTTTTTACAATTTACCCCGCCAGTTTAGTTGCTCCAGACAATTCTATTACCAACTATCACACCACTTTGGCGTTAAAAATTCTTATCCTAGGTGCAATCGTCTTAACCATATGCGACGTTGCCTACCGTTACCTGAAATACCGTAATTCTGACGAGCAAACGCTCTTTTCATTGATTTCACCTTATTCGATTTTTGCACTTCTATTTGCGATAAAGCGTGGCAATACTGTTGCGCCTTATATTTCTTCAGACGATTATCACTTTGGCGAGCGAATACTTGGCTGGTGGTCTTACTTAAAGGGCTCGATACCTTATATCGACTATATACCCCCGCATGGTGTTGTCGAAGACGATGTTGCCGGATTCATATCAAAAATATTTTTCGACGGAACAGCCGGAAGCTTTGATGAAGCGAATCGGTTGGCCTTTGCTATCTTTGGATTCGTTGCTTACATTTCGATACTTAAGGTCACACGAAGCATCGGGCTGGCCAGTCTGTCTGTTTTGTTTATTCTGCCTAAGTACGGGTGGCTCTTCATTATTCCTTTCGCCTGCATTTGGCTTAGTCGATCTCTCATCAATCGTCCAACTAGATGGTTTGCCGTATGGATACTGACTATTCCTATTGTTATTCTAGGCATTCCACCCCAAGGAATCATAATAGTGGCAGCTTCTGGCCCTATTGCCTTATATTGCTTATGGAATCTATACAAGAAAAAGAGCGAAGCAAACTGGAAAGAACCTATATTCAGCATAGCTATACTTTTGATTATCGCGTTTGCTACTCCTTTCAGCAAAATGCTATTAGGCGCAATCAGTTATGTATTAGAAAATAGTTCTATCAACCAAATTGCCTATGGGATTCCTTGGCATAATTCATTTCGCTACGATGGTTTTCGATTATATCTTATATTGTTTGAAGCAAGACGAATGTTATGGATCGCAATTTCAATAACATGTTTTCTGTTGGTTTATCAAAAACGCAAAGACCCTGTAACAGCATTCCCAGGACTAATATCAGCATTGTTTTTAATGCTTTTAATTCCATATTCTATGGGACGAATTGACCCAGGAAATCTTTCCAGGCCAGGAAGTGTCACCGCTTACGCCTGCATGTTTTTTATTCCTATTTCCTTCTGGAGATTGCTTAAACCCTCTGGACAGGCGATACTTATCCTTATGGTGGCTATTATTGGACCTATTACGAATTTTCTCCCCATTTCGTTTGCAGGACTTGTATCATCAACGGCCTCGGCTATCAGGGTTGACGATCTAACCAATGGCGCTAATTCAAATATTAAAAACATGGGAATAGCCACAGTAGACAGTGAACACTGGGAGCATATTACCAGTTTGAATTCATTATTGAACGAAAAGTTGGAACCTGGAGAAAGCTACCTTGATCTTACTTCCAGAAACGCACACTATTTTTACCTGGATCGAAAACCGTCAATTGCAGTTACAGCGCCTTACAACATGGCTTCCCCGTCACAGCAACAGCATGCCATTGAAATGTTATCTAAAAACATGCCACGACTCGCACTTCTTGAAGCAAATAATATTGTTCACGACGGGGGAGGAGTTGCGCTAAGGAATCCCCTACTATTTCGATTTGTAATCGACAACTACATTCCAGCTCTCGAGGGACGATTCATTGTTGGATACAAAAAAGCATCTGAAAGTTTTTTGAAATCAACCGCGGTTGCAATTCCAGTTAAAAATCAAAATGATGCTGACTGGGAAAATGGAGTAAATAGGACTTCGCCCGCCCTAGTTATCGAAACTCCAGAACTGATTTCGCTATTCAAAGAAGGCGAAATAATCGAATTATCCACTGGAGATTCGAGAAGAATTGAAGTGGTGGGGGAAGAAGAAGGTTTCATCTGGCTCGACGGAGCACCTTTAGACCCTAAATCTGTTGGATTTCCGAATTCCGTTCAAATTCGCATAGCTCCAGAAATGGACACTTTTTACCGAGTGAGTCTTCTTGAAAAAGCATTTTCTATTTCCGATTTTCACAAAATTCCAGTTGCATGGGGTAAATCATTCAGTTCTTTAGCCAAAAAAATGTCCTTAGTAAACTCATTGGAAGGCCTTCATCCTCAATTAGAAAATCTGTCTCCGCAAGGCGACTGGTATAGAGTTGGAGGCGAAAGGCCAAGTATTATTTATGACGTCTCCACACTTGAAATATCGGGCCACAAGGCAGGCCTAATAAAATTCGATTTTCGCTGCGAAAGCGGCATAAGCGATCCGCGAATAAGGGTTATGTGGTGGGGAGACAATCAAGTGGCGCCGTTTCATGAAGCCAGCGTATATTTTACCGCCGAAAATGGTACACTTATTATTCCGGTGGACGCTTCTCCTCGCTGGCTAACTATGAAATCGATAAAAGCAATAGGATTTGATTTTGAAAATGCATCTTCATGTAGAGCGATTAGCGTCAGAAATATTGGCGTATATCAAAGAAATGTGTTTTTAACTCCTAAGCCAACGAATTCGCGTATTCAGTAAAAACATTGAAAACCACGGTTTTGCAAGCGTAATGCCGCAGGCTGGGGTCGAGTAAGCCCTCAGCCTCGACATGCTCGGGCCTGAACGGACCTCTTGAGTCTTTCGCTATCAAAAAAAAGAACGCTTGAATAGTTACTCTAGAATTACGACAAGCACGTTGCATCCAGTCAGCAAAACAAGAAAGAATATACGGGCCTGATTGTGCGGTAATTTAACAGACATGGCATGTCCACGTATAAGCTGAGTCCAATGAGAAAGCGACCTTTTAATAAGAGCCGCGCAAAGCGACGCCCACACGAACCCTTCTATAATTGCAGGATGCTCACTGAGGGGCTTATTTCCTGGCCGTAGCAACTTACATCCTGGTCTACACCTTGGCGAAGAATGAATTTTGGCAATTGTTGTAGTTTCTTTCTACGCCACTTTTTAACTATTCTTTCTTGAATTCCGCTAATGTTCTCAATGATTGGATTTATTCTGTCATTTGAACGAACAATTAAGTAGGCAGGACCATTCTTTCTATCGCGAAGGCCTTGGCATAGGTCCTTAGCGCTTGTCTAGCTTACCGTTTTGACAACCTACAATATTGTTTTCTGGTTTTGGGTCATTGTTAGATAAGGTTCTGACTAGACGAAAACCATAACTGCTGGCCAAAATGCCTTTCTCAATATGACCGCGATTTGCCAAGCGACAATATCCCGGTGCGCTTGCCCAACCACAACCCCTCCTAATAATTATTTCAACTGAGTGCGAATCCTCCCAAGGATCAACAATTGGTTTTTTTTCAGTTTCATAGTCAGCCCAAACACCATCCAGGAGCTCCCAAGTATTTCCAATCATGTCATATAAGCACCATTCATTCGGAATCCCTGCAGCCACTGAACGTGTTCCTCTTTCAGTATTGAAGCCATCATACCAGGCAATATCATTTAGCTTGTTATCATTAATATACCCATTACCCTGACCTGCTCGCGCAGCGTATTCCCATTCTGCCTCGGTGGGAAGACGATACCCAGTACATTCGTAGGGCGTCTTGATTTCGCCTGAGAAATCAGTCTGGGCTGAGCCAATGTGATTCTTAAGCGTATTACAGGCAGGTATACTTTTATCACTCGCAATCAAACTTATGTCTGCATCTTCAATATTTTTTAATACATAGCACGGTTCCAGACCTGCTTCTTTTGATAAGCGATTTGCAAACTCCAAGGCATCATACCAATTTACGCAATCTACGGGCCGCTCATCCTCTTCTGTTTCAGAGAAATAGCTTGGATTCCAACCCATAGTATTATTAAATTGTTTTTGAGTAATTTCAGTTACCGTCATCAGAAATGGGTGAGTTAAGCGAACTAGGTGTAGCGTCTCTCTATTCCCTAATGTTCCGTCCAGTTTTTCTTTTTGGCAAGGCCAGGGATAGTCTGAAGGACAAGCTGGTTGCTCGGTTCCATTATTACTGCTTCCCATCCAGAAATCGCCTGGTTGAATTTCAACCCAGGTAATGGGACATGATTCATTCGTTTTAACACATCGATTAACTAACTCACAACATTTGTAATCGGGGAGACAGGGGCATTGTTTATTCTCAAATTCAATTTTTTTTGGACATCCAAAAAGAATACAAAACAATAGCGAAAAAAGATAAGATACATTGATTTGTTTAAAATCGACCATTTATTTCACTCTAACAAGTGTACTACGAGGGAACTAAAGGAAGCGATCAAAAGCGCACCACATTTTCAGATGGACAAGTTTTCATGAAAAACGATACTGACGGCATCGGCATGCAACGACTTGGTTTAACCTGCGACAATATCGTATAGCAGGCGCCTGTTGTCTAGTTAAATGAGGCCACACGTCAGTGAGAATTGGTGATTCTTTTTGATGGCAGAAGAAAATCATCACCCAGCAAAAGTTGCCGCGAGATTCTTTGCGTGACGAAGTAAAGCAAATACCTGTTACAGATGCGTTCGAGACAGCAGATCCTCCTACGTCCGCCCCCCAAGCGCTGTTGAGCATGACGCTTTATCAGAAGACGGAAAGCATCCAGCCGGTATCACGACATCCATGGCACTCCAAAAGCAGTCAAGAAAGCAGGGAGCCTAAAAACGCTACGCTTATAAACGCTATGGCTACGATTAGTTGTGGGCCCATAACATGGCGTAAAAAAAATGCACTAATCTCTTAGGTCCACTCATTTACTGGTCAGGTGAGCTTAAGGCAAGTCGCGCCTCATCCTAGCCCGATTGTCGATGGCTGCCTGCCCGGTATAGTGATGGTTGTTCCGGCACCGCCAAAGCTTGGCTAGGGTCAGGTCTTTTTCAGCACGCTTCATTCGGAGGTAGCCATTCTCAATCGCAAGTAATTCTGCGTTTGCGTATCCTTCAGGGCTTTCATTGTCCAACCAGCCGGAGGTGAGTTTTTGACGACGGGTTACAAGCGTTTGCCCATTTAATTGATCACGTTATTGATAATCGCAGGGCTCCTAGCATTGATGGTTTATCTTGCCATGCCCTGGAATGGTTTTTCCGGCACCGTAAAGACCAGAACTTTTTGTGTGGTCACGCCTTGGTGCGGAATATTTCAGATTGAGTTTTGCGGAAACAGATTCAAAAGCCCGCACTTCCTATTTCCAAAAATTCGCGGGCGTTGGTTGTTATGCCTCGTGCTTTATCTTATAGAGACATCACGCACCAAATCCGGCATTCCCCGTTCAATAGCCGTGAGTGACACACGCACCATTTGCCCACGCTTAGGAGCTTCCGGGAACGTTTTCACATTGTTAGTCCGCAGCATTCGCAACACAGTTTTCCTAGGCAGCCCGGTTTGTTCCGAGATCTCGCGCACCGTATACCAAAGCTTCATTGGCTTCCTTTCATATTGTCGTGGTTTAAATATCGTTCCCCTCAATTTCGTCCCCAGCGCATTGCGAAATGTTTTTACTGCCTGGAGCAAAATTAAATTCGCCTGGTCCTGTACTGCTTGAATGGTCTCCCGGTCCTGAATTGTCGGATTACCCCTGTTTTCAACGCAACGACGCGCAAGGCGGTATAGCCATTCGGTTAGCGTCCTATTCGTTCCTGAGGCAATCCAGGCGCTATGGGCCGCGTCGGTTAGTGGGGCAATACCGGTGGCGATACCAAACGGTTCTACATGCCTCGGGTCGAGAAATGCCGCACGTAACGCCACGCGCTGGTCCGTTGTGCATTTTTCTAAGGCGTTACGTATTGCTCGGGAACGGCTCGCGGCGGATATCCATTTTTCCTCTACATCGGGAACGGTATTGTGATTTCCGGCACCGCATAGCTTCAATTGCATTACCATGGAGTTGAAATTCGACCGCAATCCCATTACCGATTCTGCGCCGTTGGAGAAGTACCATCCCAATGCTGTGACTATTTCCGGGTCTATTCGCAAATGTCCTCCACTTCTGAGCTGCTTCGTGTAGTCAATTGCGTAGTAGCGCCTGTGCCTGGAGGGTCAACCTAAACGGGGGCCTTTTCGACCTCCGGACCTGGGCCTCCTTTCACCTTTCTCAGCGCAACAAAGAATTAGGCGAAAAATGGCTTTGTTTTATCTAACTATTGAAATCCTCTCAGCAATTCAGTGGGTATCATAAAAGGCAAAAACCGGGGTAGGCTGTGAACATGTTGAAAGAACTGGAGAATTTGGTCAAAAAGTTGCGATCCGAGGGTGCTTTTTCTCGATGTAGGATAGAGGTTGTAGAAAATCGCTATCCAACCTGGTATTGTTGTTACAGATTTTCGGGGTAGAGTTCCAAAGGGGTGTTCCGCGAGAGCGGATTGAAACCTCTGCAGCAACATCCAGAGACAAATTTTCAACAGTTCCAAAGGGGTGTTCCGCGAGAGCGGATTGAAACTCATCAGGCTGTACGGCATTGGCAGATACAAAGTTCCAAAGGGGTGTTCCGCGAGAGCGGATTGAAACTTCAATGGGCACGGTGTCTACTCCTTTTTGTGTCGTTCCAAAGGGGTGTTCCGCGAGAGCGGATTGAAACTCTTTACGGCGAAGCTTGTATCCATGAACTAATGTTCCAAAGGGGTGTCCCGCGAGAGCGGATTGAAACGTAGGCTCATTCTTCAATAGGAACACGGTCACCCTTTACCAAAGGGGTGTACCGGGAATGTAGGCTACCCTCCCCGAAATCAAAGCTTCGTTCGACTCACATCGCCACATTTAGCGACAATAAAATCGAGTAGAAAACGAAACCCTATCTATTGATTCCCAGTCCAATCAGGTGCTACGCTTTTTTTCGAAATCAGCAATCCAAATGGGGGCATCCAAAAGTAAAGTATTGCCAAACCTGAATACGCCGAATCGATTGATCGGCGGTCAGCGGTTTTGTATCCGATTTTCGGAGCCCATATGCTTGTTCGTGGCGAACTTTCAGGAATTCAAGAATATCTTTTTGATGTCGCCCAGGAAGGAGGACGGCAAGCACGTCATCTTCGCGCTCGATCATTTTGTATTCAGCTCATTGCAGAATGCGCCGCTCTGCAAATACGACGTGCTCTCCATTGGCCACCTTCGACAGTTCAGCACTGCGGTGCTGGTCATTTTGTGCTAGAAGGAGCCTTTACTTCTGAATCAATAGTATTAGCTATTCAAGAACAAAGGAAACGTATTGAAGAATGGCTACTTTCCGAAACCGGTGGTGTTCTTCGATTCTCATTGGCATGGATTCATAATGATAAATCAATACAAAATCAGGACGAATTCTTAATACGTGAAATTCAGCGCGAAAAACTTCGTAGTTGGTCGGCAGTGGCTATTGATTCAAGAAAATGGCTCTGCGCCAAAATGATTTTACCACCGCTGGATACTCCTTGCTCGTTTTGTCATCGGCGACCGGCTACCAATGAAGAAATCGATACCGATCGAGGAACCTCTCGTAAGGCATGTAATCGCTGTATGGTAGAACGTCGATTAGGAGGCATACTTCCTTCTGCTCGTTGGTTACTAGTACACGATTCCTCACCAGTTAATAAACAAGATATAGAAATTTTCGGACTGGGTCTTTCGGTTGAACGTCAATTGCCAAATTTTCAGCCTTCCGTAAAAGGTGTTATTCAGATTAGCAATTTAGATAATTCACAACAACTTCCCACTGGGATAGATAAAGATATATTTGCTAGTCGCCGACTAGCTCGATATATTCCCTTTGAAAATAATCGACCGGTAGAGTTTGCAAAAATAGCCGAACGGGCGCGAGGCGATTCCCTTCTGGGTATTTTGAAGATGGATGCTGATTCGCTAGGTCTTGCATTTCAAAAACTCGGCGCCAGCGCAAATGATTTTAGCAGTTTTTCTCGTCTTAGCAATGATCTCGATTATTTCTTTGCCGTAACTCTTAGTAGTGAAATGAAAAGATGCTACAAAAACACATACACGGTATTCTCTGGCGGCGACGACCTGCTACTTCTTGGCCCATGGAATGAAATTCTGGAATTTGCTGGTCATGTACGCACTTTATTTAATAAAAAATTCAAATCATACGAATTAACGATTAGTGCGGGAATTTGCCTAGCCAATCCCAAACAGCCAATTAAAAATGCTGCTGTAGTAGCAGAAGAGTTGCTCGAAAAGGCCAAGACTGATTTGTCCGACAATGCACCAGAAGCCAAACCCAAAGACCAATGCGCTGCTCTTGGTCAAATTTGGAAATGGGAGCATCACCAAACAATAATCGACAATGGATTGCGTCTGGCGGACTGGATTGAAAACAATACTATCCAACGAGGTTGGATACAAACGTTGCTTAGGCTAGTTGAATTACGTTTTGAAGGAGATCTTCTCGCTACTGCACGTTTATCATACCAAATTGAACGTAATTGGCCGAAGGTCTGGGACAAAAATCAAATACGCGCTCAAGCGCGAGTTTTTGCCAACCAACTGGTCAACGATCTGGACACCCAAACCTTACCTTCCACTAAATTTTTTCCAGCCATTGCCCGCTTTGCCCTTACAGCAACCAGAGTCAGAGGAGAGAGATTATAATGAACTCAACGAGGTATCCTCCGAGGGGTGGTTACGATGGCCCCAGGCAACGCGGCGACCCCAGGTATCAGCCCCCGAAAACACCAAACCATGCAAATAAGGAGCATAAACCAGAGCGTAAAGAGGAAGAATCCCTTCTTGATTTATGGCCCAATTATCTCAAAGATGGCTACTTCGAAAATGAACAAAGTAAATCACTTCGGCCTGAGTTTGTTTTACGCGATAAAATAGCGCCATTAGTCAAAGCAATGGCCCATGCTTATCCCCCGCTTAATTCCCACCAAGCGCGTCGTTTTTTTCAGCATTGCCGAGCAATAGAGGCGCGGCTTCGTGCAGACAAAGCTGCTTGGGCAGACGAAAAAAGTAACTTGCTCAGACTAGACATGGCTGCCGCAGATGCTCGTGGGAAAGACCCAAAGAAAATACCGCAAATATTTCACGACTTCATTAAACTAAATGTGGCGGCTGTTCGCACAGAAAAAGACTTCATTAAAGGATTTCTTCCCCACTTCGAAGCGCTAATCGGCTTTGGCTCGGCATATTTTAAGGACCGCAACTCATGAAACCAACTAAAAAAATCGACCATTGCACAATTACCGGCAATATATTATGCGTTAGCGGATTAAGAATCGGAGGCAGTGACGACCTACTTCAAATAGGTGGCGCTGATCTTACCTGTATTAGGCATCCAGTAACATTTCAGCCATACATACCTGGAACTTCTATCAAGGGCAAAATGCGCTCTGAACTCGAAAAAAAGGAAGGCAAATTCAGTCCAGACGGTAGAGAGCCTTGCGGTTGTGCAAGAGATGACTGTCTAATATGTAGAGTATTCGGGCCTCACAAAAAAACAAAACATTCTCTCGGTCCTACCCGAATTATTGTACGTGATGCTAAGCTTATATCTGGAGCAGAGCAAATTGAGATGAAATCAGAGAATGTTATAATTCGAAATACCGGTACGGCTGAGCATCCGAGAAAAGTTGAACGCGTTCCCGCAGGAGCTATCTTTTCCATCAAAATTGAAGTTCAAATCTGGGATTGCGATAACAAGAACGAGCTGATCGAATTCATCAAAAATGGTCTGCGCGAAATTCAAAAAACTGGGCTGGGTTCGGGAATAAGCAAGGGCTCTGGCGAAATAGAGTTTAAGGAAATGAAATTAGACGAAAATTCCCTCGCATTATAGGCTCTCGAACGTGGTCAAAAACTTAAAATTATATCGTTTACGGCTCCGGCCACTTTCACCATGGATGACTCCCTGGCAGTCCGATACTCTTTCGGGTCTGTTATGTTGGATGGGGGTACGAACTGGGGGGGTTGAAAAACTCAAAGAAATAATCGAACCTGCCTATAAAAAAAAGCCCCGGTTTGTTCTTTCTGATGTTTTTCCTGGCGACCTGTTGCCATTGCCTACACTAACTCGAATTCAAACCTGGCCACCAGAAGAACGTAAAAGAATAAAAAAATCTCGCTGGTTATCGCAATCAGCATTCAGTGAATACCGAAAAGATAATCGACATTTAAAAATTGATGAAGTGCATTTAGATCCCTCCCCATTTTGTGCGAGAACCAGACTGCGAACCATGCTTGACCGAACCCGCGATACCACGGGAGAAGATGGCTCTCTTTTTTCAACCTTAGATACTTCCCTCACATCCCCAGAAAAGCAGCAATTCCTTTCTGTTTATGCCCGCATAGAATCAGGCTTTGAAGACGAGCTTCTGCAGCTATTCAAAGAATTATCCAAAACCGGGTATGGCGCAGACATCTCTAGTGGTTTTGGAGAATTCGAAGTACTGGGCACTTGGGAAGATGCTTCAGTCATTGACGAGCAAGTAACTCAACCAAATGGCTTGATTTGCCTTTCCTCTTTTCAACCAGACACTAATGACCCCACCGATGGTTTATGGGAATGTTTTGTAAAATATGGCAAACTCGGCCCCGATTTTGGTATTGAGAATGTATTTAAGCGACCACAATTACTATTTAAACCCGGCGCCTGTTTTCATTCAACCGACGCCCGTCCATATATTGGCCGAGTAATTCCCATGAAGGAATTATTGTCTCCCGATACCTGCGCCGAGCTTAGGGCCCGAGAAACAAATATTGTCCATTATGCCTATGGGCTAACCGTTTCAGCGCAACTTCCTTGGAATAAGTTTAGCTGAACATTTAAAAGGGAAAAGCTATGACTAAGCCAGTGCTGGCAGTATTACCGGAAGATTTAGTGGCGATTATAAAACAATGGAGCGAACTTGAACGAAAGCAGCAAGATGAATTTTACGCAAAGCATTTCGCAAGCCGGTTTGCCCCTTTTTTTGCTGACCTTCCTCTTCACGATGCACCGCAGGACATGCCTAAACCGCGGGCGCTAATTAGCGTACTTGGTTTTTCCTGGCAGCCGGTTGCGCTTATGGCCGCTTGGTGCAAACCAGATCGCATGCTGGTGATTGGTACAAAGGATTCACTCAAGCTCACGCCCGGCAATGAAGGAGTTCTCTCGCTCATTGCGCGAGTAGCGGGAATTGAGCGAGATATTATTGTCTCTGTTGAGGTGGGAGACCCTGGGGAAGAGGACATTTACCGCGCTGTTCGCGATTTTGTGCGCCAAGCAAAGGCTGCTTCTCGTGAGGTGTTTATCGACCCGACTGGTGGCAAAAAATCAATGTCTGCGTCCGCAGCCTTGGCAGGATTTCTGGTCGGTGCTCCACTGGTATATGTTGACTATGGCGAATATGACGACAAAAAGCGCATTCCCATTGCCGGCACGGAATATCCGCGGCTCCTTACCAATCCGCTTGATATCATGGGAGATCTGGAACTTCGTGATGTTTTTAATGCATTCAAGCGTAGTGATTTTCAGGAAGCCGAGCGGCTGGGCAAGCGACTAGCTGAGCGTCTTTATGAACCTAGGGAAGCACAATGTCTAACCAAACTTGCCATTGCTTATGGTGCGTGGGATCGTTTTGATTTTAAAAATGCATTGGCAGCGCTCAAGGACGCTAGCATTATGCTTGCTCGATTTTCGATGCAAGGTAAATGGTCGTGGGCGCAGAGTGTTGATGGTACCATTAGAAACAACATTTCCGCCCTAGAAGCACTGGTGAAAATTCCGCCAAAGCCGGGAGACATTGAAAATACTCTCCCCTTACTCGCCTGGTACTTGTCTGCAGCTCAGCGTCTGCTCAATGCTCAAAAACCAAGTCTAGCCGTTCTTCTTACCTATGCCGCATTAGAACGGTATATAGACTTGTGCCTACTAGTAGATTTCGGTCTCGATGATGATAATCCCGATTACAAAAAGCTAGAAGGCAAACTTAACCAAAATAAATATAATGAAGCAGGTCGCAGATTTCACCTTGAGAAATACAGTCCACGCCCTCTTGAAGGTAAGCTAATGTTTGCCAATGGCGCGCAGCTTCTTGCAGCGTTGGCTCCCGAGCGTCTGGACATGAAAAAAGATTTTGGTCAACTCAAAGGACTAGCCGACGCGCGAAACCATTGCGAGTTTGAGCATGGGTTTCTTCCCAAGATAGTGTCAACCGAAAGAGTAGAACCTTACATCAAAAAGACTCAGGAAATTATTTCGCGTATCTGTGGGGGAGAGGACAACTTGCAAAAGGTTCTGGAAAACTATCGTCTTCCTAGCTTCGACAGGTAAGTATTGGAATCCTCTCAGCAATTCAGTGGGTATCAAAAAAGGCAAAAACAGGGGTAGGCTGTGAACGTATTGAAAGAACTGGGAAATTTCGGCAAAAAGTTGCGATCCAAAGGTGCTTTTTCTCGATGTAGGATAGAGGTTGTGGAAAATCGCTATCCAACCTGGTATCGTTATTAAAGATTTTAGGGGTAGAGTTTTAAAGGGGTGTTCCGCGAGAGCGGATTGAAACTTTTGCACTTCGCATGTCAATCCATCCTTTTCAAAATCGTTTTAAAGGGGTGTTCCGCGAGAGCGGATTGAAACCCCATGGGAATCGAAAGTGGGATATTCCTTCGCGTTAAGAATGGGGTTTCAGAATAAGCCCAGTTGAAATCCAGACTTGATTCAGAGCACGATCACCTGCATGACAATGGGCTTTCCGAGGCTTTTGCTTCCAAACCTTCAACAGCTAGTGGGAGCTTCCGAGCGACTTAAGCAAAAACTCGGCAATAAAG
This sequence comes from Myxococcales bacterium, assembly GCA_050288705.1. Taxonomy (GTDB): domain Bacteria; phylum Myxococcota; class Myxococcia; order Myxococcales; family UBA5297; genus JBNKEI01. Next base: position 733 of record JBNKEI010000131.1, on the reverse strand, counting down.
CAGCAAACGAAGACTGGCTTGAATTAATTGAAAATGCCCGTGACAGGCTGACTCAGCGACCATTCGTTGCGCTTCCGCTAGATGGATTCATCCGTCGTGAAGGCGATAAAGAGCGCGTGCTGGGAGTGCCACGCATGTCTGATCGTCTTATTGAGGAAGCGCTTCTTCCGGTATTGAATCGTACAATCGAAAGTGTGCTTTCACTCGCTGCCCATGGATATCGCCTTGGATATTCAACGCTTACCGCAGCATTGTCTTCGGCATTGGCAGATGGATTTCATTATCTTGCTTTCCTAGATATCGCTGATTTTTTTTGGAACTATCAATCGTAAACTGCTTTTTGAAATTTTGCTCAATTATTTCGGCTCTGATGTGGCCAATGTCCTTATTGCTCTGGTATCATCCCCTATTCTGCTTCAAGGTGCTTTTTTACGTTCAGATTTGGGAATTCCGCTTGGTCGGTCTATTTCACCTCTGTTAGCAAATGCTTATCTTACACAAATGGATAGCGCACTTGAGGATTCGCGTTGGAGATATTTAAGGTATGCTGACGATATTGCTATTGCAGCGCAAACAGAGCAAGACCTGGCAATCGCAGAAATCCAGCTTAGTCAGCATTTATCTGCATTGAGGTTGAGTCTACGTGAAGAAAAGACTAGCTATTTGGTTTTTAATGGAGCTCCCATCATTTATCTTGGGCATACTGTTGATACCAAATGTCTTTACGCGAAAG
>JBNKEI010000130.1:0-6282 GCA_050288705.1 Myxococcales bacterium | reverse complement strand
ACGCGCCCGCTCGGGAAAAGTAATTGCTATTTGCAACCAGAACGATTCCGAAGCGGCGGAATTAGCGGAGCACGTCGTCTTTGTTCCCGAAACCGAACCGCTACTTTCTCCGCTGCTCACGGTTATTCCCCTGCAACTTTTTGCCTATCATGTCGCCGACTTGCGCGGCACCGACGTGGACCAACCGCGTAATCTGGCCAAAAGCGTGACGGTGGAATAAACCAATATGCTGCGCCTTTTTATTTCGCTAGATATTTGTGAAAAGGTGCAGCAATTCTGTCTACAAGAAATGCGCCGTTTAGAAAAGGCGCTAAACCACCTTTCCCGCGGCATAAAATGGACTGCGCCGGAATCGCTTCATTTCACTCTTCAGTTTTTAGGGAATACTCCTGAAAACATGGCGCCACAAATTCGTGAGACATTAGAGCCAGCGGTTGACCAGTTTAATAGCTTCTTAGCTCAATGGAAAAATCTGCAAGGTTTTCCCTCCCTTAACAAACCAAGAATTCTTTATTTTGGCATTTCTCAAGGCAAACTAGAAATGGAGGCCATTGCTCAATGGGTACAATCGCGACTGGAAACACTGGGATTCGCTCCCGACAAACGCCCTTTCATCCCTCATCTTACTTTTGCCCGAGTGAAAGATTTTGATTTGGCTTCGCGAATTGGTCAAAAAGTCTCCACTTTTGCTCTTTCGGAAATGCCTCCTTTTGAAATTAGCAACATTTCCTTGCGAAAAAGTATACTTGGCTTTTCAGGGAGTCGTTACGAAACCCTCGCGGAATTTACGCTTTCTAAACAGCCTGAATCTAATGAGTCCAAAACAGAGTAAAAAAGAAGTTAGTAAGTCTAATTTACTCAAAGAGGGAGCTTCGTTTGCGTGTTGAGTCATGCAACAACGCAATTAGAATATGACGGTGGCGAGGCGGGATATGCTACTGGCAAATGGGAGGCAGAACGGCTTACTGTTTTGGCGCATCGTCAGCGACCAGCACTCGTGGTTCGTCCGTTCAACTCAAATGCCGATCTAGCCAGGTTATACCGGCGGATTCGTCGATTTTTTTGAGTGCTCGTCGTGCGGCATCTTCTTTAGAGACAAGTTGCTTGATCCCAAGCAGTTCAGGATGGATGCCATCCTCTCTCGGATAGCGGTTATGTGCGCGTAGCGGTGATGGCCTGCGAGGATTGAGAGAAGGAGGGTCGCCAGAACTTCGCGCTTCTCCGAGGCATTGTTACTCAGATAATGCAGTGGACAATCCTCAACCCATGCATCGAATAACCCGCTGACTTTCAGGAACTCGATGAAGAGCGGCAACTGTCCGAGCGGTGTCACCGCGGCTCTAGGATCCCACTAAACGTGGATTCGTCCTCCGAAGGTGTCGAGCGCCACGCTCTCGTTTTGACGTGCTAACGCCTTACTTTTCCCCTCACCCATTGGGTGACTCCTTGCAACAATAGAGCTCAACTGCCGTTTTTAGGTTGAAACTGTGCCAACGCTATTCCCTCGGGTACCGAAACCAAATTGTTCAAGGAATTTTTTAGTATTGCCATTTCACATATTTTCGAGCAAGCATTTCCCGGAACACCAGAAACAATAATACAGGCTGTTCCTAATTCTGATTTCTTGGAAGTCACCGTGAAGCCACATGGGAACCAGTGATGATATTTCGGAAATAACTTTCCGGACCAAAATCTAATTTGCTAGGTGCATCTATCAAAACCAAAGATTTGAACCACTAATTTAGGTGTACATAACCAGGAAGGGAGTTTCTTTCGTGAAGACAAAATCTCTGTTGGTTTTCGGGTTAATATTGATTGCAACGGCATTCACTACCGGGCACCTGGTTGGCCGGGCAGGTGCGGTGGGTATTCCAGCCAATGATGCCATGGTCTACAGTGGTGTGCTCACCGAATCCGACGGAACAACTCCCCTCACTGGAAATAGAAATATCGGAATCGCCCTGTGGAACGCTGTGTCCAAAGGAATTCAGGAATGCTCGGAAAACCATGTTTCAGTAGACCTGACCGCGAGTACAGGTAGTTTTCGGGTTGCTCTGGCAGAAGACTGTGTACAGGCGGTTCATAATAATGCCGATCTTTGGGTAGAGATAAGAGTGGACGGTACTCCTTTAGAACCGAGAACAAAGTTGGGCGTTGTTCCCTATGCAATAGAAGCTAACTGGGCAAGTCAAGCTGCGGGTCAGTTAGCCGCGCAAGTCAATAACAAGCTTAACCGAGAAGGCGAAACACCAGTGTTCTCCTGCCCCAAAAATACAACTCGGCTGGGTGCTCACTGCATTGACACCGTTCGCCGAAAAGCAGCTTCGATACCCGATGCAATTCCTTCCTGTCACCAGGCAGGCATGGATTTGTGCTCACTGAGCGAAATCTTTTCCTGCGACGTCATAGGCCCCGCCACCAGTCAATGCACCGCCGACACAGACGACGAAGAAATGGTGCTTTGGACCAGCACTTTGGAGCCCGGGGGTAAAGCGACAGAAGGAATAGTTTCTTATAGAGGCAACGATGGCAACGCCGTTGCCATTGAAGGAATGTATAACAAGCACCCGTATTACTGTTGTGTGGCAGCGGGAGCGATGGTTAAGTAATAGTCCGCGATGACTTCGCTTATGTGCTGCGACTTGACGATTCGTTGCGTTGTTGCATGAATATTTAAAACTACTGCAATATCAGCAGTTTAGGTGAAGATGCTATTTTGTCCAACCTGTTGAATTTAAAGGGTTTTGTCATATTCATGCAACAACGCACCCAGTCGATAGAGTCCGATGCTTTGCGACGTTGACGTTTGGGCGTCGTTTGAACTATTGGCGTAGTCATAGGTGCGACATTTTGCCAAAAGTTCGCCGTCTTCCCAAGCATTCATGCAACAACGCAGTTCGAAAGGAACGCGCTTGAATCTGGCTTCTTTACAGCAGATTATTGCGCTGAAATTGACAATGACCACTTTAAAGACTATGGTCAAATAAGAGGTCATTTTATGCAAGCTATTCAGGCGTCAGAGTTTAAAGCAAAGTGCCTTTCCTTAATGGATGAAGTTGCTGCAACTGGCGAAACTCTGGTGGTCACCAAAAATGGGCGGCCTATTGCCGAATTACGGCCATATTCGGGAGGGCGAATTGGGTCTCCATTTGGCATGCATCGCAAACTGGAAATCAATGGAGATATCGTTACCTCTCTTGAAGACGTCGAGTGGAAGGCAAATAGCAAATAAATGATCTTGCTGGACACACACACGCTTTTGTGGATGGATCGCGACGATCCTTCGCTCGGACCGATTTCCCGGCGCTTGATTGAAGATGCCTGGCGTTCAGGAGACGTAAGTGTAAGCGCGATCAGTTTTTGGGAGACGGGAATGCTTGTGCAGCGTAAACGAGTCGTTTTGCCGGTCTCCGCAACTGAATGGCGCGCCGAGTTGTTAAGAGCTGGAGTCGTAGAAATTGCACTTGATGGTCGTCTTGGTTTGTTAGCGACACAACTAGAAACGTTGCATCGAGATCCAGCAGATCGTTTTATTATAGCGACTGCTTTGCATTATTCCGCGACCTTGCTTACCGCTGATTGCAAAATACTAGAATGGCAATCCGATCTTTCCCGACAGGATGCCCGAGCATAGAAAACAAACGCGGTGACGGTTTTTGGGCAGCGATTATATTTGATTCTGTCGCATTAACTAACGAGTTAGTCGCGGGAAGGCCCACTATGCGCCAACGAATTGGTTCTGTCGCATTGGCTGACAAAAGGCGCAGACTATTCGCAGAAAGACCATTTGTTACCATTGAATTTAAGCTGCGAGTAAGTAAAACTGCTCTAATGCATTTCGGTTTTTGCTTTATTCATGACGTAACTGTCCCTTCTTGATCATACGAACTGAATTCCTACAATAGTGGCTTGAGCAACATGAAACTTCTTGAAACCTAATGTCGGAGGGACTTTCTTTTTGATGAAGCGGTGGTCCTGCTCAACAATATTGTTTAGATATTGGAATAGAGCCCAAAAAGAAAAATATTTCTCGCGATATTGTTGCAACACATCCAATGCTCAGTACACAGGCAATAAATGAGTCAATCAATGTATGTTTGATAAAATTTAAATTTTCTCAAAAAGCCTATGCATTTGCTGACAGCGTAATGCTTCGTACTGACGTTTTACCGATCGACGAAATTACCGTTCGCAAAAGTGCTCAGATTGCCATTCGGTATACATTATCTAATTGGGATGCACTAATTATGACCCTGTTGAGATACCTGCCCAAAAACTCCTCGCGGAGCTCTTCATCGAGGTTCACATTACCGTATTGCTCGGAGTAGGATTGACGAACCTTGGCGAGGTCACCTTCGCTTTCGTAACAGCTTCGTTCAGTTGATATGTTTTTTGTGTTTGTTTGTGTTCAAATAAGTTGACGTTCCAAGAAATTTGGTTTTATTTATTTTCCGAAAGAAAATCATGGAGTCGATATGCTGGGAATTAGTAGGCAGCCAATTCTAAATTCAGGTATTGTGATTATCCTCGTCGGCGGCGCTTTGATTCTCCAAGGATGCAAACCGAAATTTCCTTTCAGTTGTTCCAGTGATAGCGACTGCGGCATGGAGGCACATTGCCTTTACGAGGTTTGTGTTCATTTGACGTGCCTTGAGAATAATGGAGGGTGCGATCTTAACGCAGTATGCACAGTTGTTGATAAATCACTAACCTGCACATGTAACCAGGGCTATTCTGGAGACGGGCTGACGTGCATCGACGTTGATGAGTGCCAAACTGACAACGGCGGGTGTGATGGAAACGCTGTATGTGTGAATACTGAGGGTTCGAGAACCTGCACATGCAAACAAGGCTATTCTGGAGACGGGCTGACGTGTATCGACGTTGATGAGTGCCTGACCAATAACGGCGGGTGCGATGGTAATGCAGCTTGCTTAAATGCTGAGGGTTCGTACAAGTGTGTCTGCAAGCCATGGTGTTTTGATGACGGGCATTCTTGTTTACTAAATGGTCTTCAGCTAGGGTCTCCGTGGCCAACAGAGGGTGGAAATGTCCAGCATACAGGTCAGAGTATCTATGTAGGCGCTCAAACAAATAGACTGAAATGGGTTTTACCTTATCCTGCGTCAGAGGCTTCCCCTTCTATTGGAGCTGACGGTACAATTTACTTAGCAAGCGACGATGAAAGCACGGTCACTAAGGCTCAGCTGTTCGCAATCAATCCCAATGGGACGCTAAAATGGTCTTTCGAAATGGAAAATGGCAGTACCCGGTCGTCGCCAACTATTGGAGCTGACGGTACAATTTATGTTGGAGATTTCGGAAATCTATATGCGATCAATCCTAACGGGACTCTTAAATGGTCTTTCGTAGATCAGGGAGGTGTTGGGGGGGCCTCACCAGTCGTTGGTACTGACGGTACTATTTATTTTGGAAGCTTCGATAAAAGGCTATATGCGCTCAATCCCAACGGAACTTTGAAGTGGTCTTTCGAAACTGAAGACACGATTGATTCTGCGCCTGCAATTGGAGCTGACGGTACGATTTACTTTGGAAGTGACGATAAAAAATTATACGCGCTCAGTCCTAATGGAAAGCTAAAGTGGCATTTCGAAACTGGAGCCCGAATTTGGTCGTCGCCATCCATTGGAGCTAACGGCATAATTTATTTTGGAAGTTTGGATGGCAAGCTATATGCGCTCAACTCCGACGGAACGGTTAAATGGTCTTTTGATAACAAAGACTGGATTAGATGCTCGCCATCCATTGGAGCTGACGGTACAATCTATTTTGGAGGCGTCAATGATTGTAAGCTACATGCTCTGAATTCAGATGGAATTCTAAAGTGGTCTTTTGAGGCAAAAGGTCCGATTAGCTTACAATCTATCATCGGGGCTGATGGCACGATATATTTTGGAAGCAATGGGGGTCCGGGCATGCTGTATGCAGTTAAGCCTGATGGAAAACTCAAATGGTATTTCGAAATTACCGATTCTCCTAAAAGCTGGCTTGTATCCTCTCCTATTATTGGTTCCGATGGCACGGTTTATTGGGGAACCTGGGATAATAAGACATATGCGTTTGGCCAATAGGAATTAACTGGGTAATACTAGTTCTGGGAATTATGATTTCTGGCGTTTTTTGTTTAGAATTTGATCTAAGCCGTCCAAGTAAATTCAACGGTGGACGGCATGGGCAAGAAACATAAGAGAGTCAAAAGCAATATCGTTGATTTAAATATAAATGAGATCAACGCAATCGTTGAGCAGACCAAGAATGCTT
>JBNKEI010000129.1:0-2054 GCA_050288705.1 Myxococcales bacterium | reverse complement strand
CCTTCGATTTTGCCTTCGACTTTGCCCATAGCCCATTTCGTTTCGGCAAGCTCTCGAACTTGATTAATCTCATCCGTCACCTTCTGATAGGCATCTAAGTCCGCTTGAGTAAACGTCGACTGATTAGCTAGCTCCAACGCTGCGCGATACGGCCCCGGAAGGTCAGGAGGAACCTCAGTAAGCTCAGGCGCGTGGACAAAAAGCCATGCCCACTGCAAAGCACCTGCTTCCGCTTTGCGATCGCGTAATTTGGGTAATTCGAGAAACGCGTATTGAACCTGCAACAAGCCGTTATTACCCGAATTTCGCTCAGTCATATTCCATCGACTTAGCATGGGAACCAGCGGTTGGTTTTGTCTATTTTGTTCCTTGTCCGGCCAAAGCTCAAAGTCGCAAATAGAAATAGCCACCACGTCAGCCAAAGTAGTGTACATCTCGCCAGACTTAAGTTGGCAAACATATCTCTTGCAAGCGTTATAGACCACCCGATTGATAAAACCGGGAACATGTATGAGCTGCATCTCTACTACAAACGAGGCGCCGGTGTTATCTTTACACCGAACATCCAGGATCGATAGCTTCGCTCCCACCACCAACGGAAGCTGCTCGCCAGGAAGGTATTCGATACTTTTGATAGCCTCCTTGCCCTGCCGGTCGAGTAAGTCGTTTAGTAGACTAATGAGCAACTCCGGATGCTGACCGAAGATGCGCCGGAAAACAAAATCGTTCTTTAAATCAGCGAAGATCATGTCTTACATAGTTGCAACAATATCGCCGGTAAAACAAGAGGTCTGTGGAGACACCGAAAAACCTTGGACTGCCTTCAACTCCCAGGTAATAGGTTTGGACGCAAGCTTACAGGAGAACTCGTCTAGGGGAGCCAATCCTAGACGTATTAGTTGTCGCTGGCATCCTTTATCGGCAATGCCATCTATGTATCTTTATGGTTTGCCGTTCTCTTCTTGCGGGATCATGCAGGACTCACGCAACGATATAAAGGAATAATTATGCCAAACATCAATAGGAGTACCAAGTGTTTGTATGGAAATAATCAACAATTGCACAGGAAAATACTCGTCACGAGAAAAAAATATTGATAACGCACCGATTCAACGCCCAGCCTCGCATCCAAATAACCTAAATCAGCATGCCTCTCACTTGTGAGCACGAGAAGAAACTTTAAAGCTTCTTAGTTAGTATTGACTTGACCGTTCGTTTGGGGCGAACCTGGGCATGACTGAGAATAGCCACAAAGGCAGCCCCGCCGATAATGTTGCCGATCAGCGTAGGAAAAAAGAAAGAGGTCACAAAAGAACCGTAAGTGGTTCTCCATGATCATTGTGAAAAACCAAATAGCAACAAACGGTAACAAGCTTATAAACAATCAGGCCATGGTAGGCAACTAGCTTTCAGCGACCCGCTTTTCGATACTTAGACATGTTTCATGTTTGCCGCTCTATTTCCCACCTATTCCCATTTCCTTTGTTTCATAAAGTTCGTACAGCTCCTGCGGAGATAATGGCTTCCCGCCTTTAAAAATAACCTTGGAAGGGTCTCCCCTCGTTTTTAGTATTTCTTCGACCCGGCGCCTACTCTCATCTATAATTTTATTCACCATAGATGAATTCTTTATTGCGGACATTGTTTTACCTCACTTGGAATCAGCATCGCACGAGCGTCTTTTATAAAACGCAGATTGACGCCAGTTGAGGGAGGACCAGCGGTTGAGCGCTTAACTTTGCTAGAGTCGGCTATTTCCGCTAACAGCCCGCTGACCTTTCCCACGGAAACTACGATTTGACCTAATTGACCTGCCACTTCCTTTAAAATTGTTTCTACTCGATTACCCTGTTCGTTTTATGGCCGTTGGAAGCGGAAACAGAAATTGACTCGCGTCAAAAATGCTTATAAGACTGTCTATACTTTAACCGAGCACGTCAGTTAGTTCCCAAAGGCCGAGAATAGCGCCTTAAATAATGGAGGATGTTTATGAAAAAATCAGAAGAAGCTTTGAATGCTTTTGGCAACAGTTTTAATTGTTCACAGGCAGTACT
>JBNKEI010000128.1:0-4347 GCA_050288705.1 Myxococcales bacterium | reverse complement strand
CGATGTCGGATATAGGGACATGCCCTAGCACGACGAGTAAATGGCGGAATTCGAAAAGCGATAAGTAAATCTTCAAGAGTGGTTACTTAGCCAAGTGGATTTACCAGTGCCCCGAGGTCCGAAGAGGAAGAAACTTTTCATAGGGAATTTAAGCAATCTGGGTAACATGGCACCCATTTTTGATGCAAAAATGGAAATAAGCAACCCAAAATTTAAGTAGCTCTACACTTCCAGTTACACCAACATTATACAAAGTGCCTTATAGGTCTCTAAGAGTGAAAATGCGAGGCGTATCTCCATCCTAATACCTGGACACATTATTTCATGCATTCATCGCGCTTTTTCTGACGCCTGCGTATCGTAAGAGTGCTTTTTTAATACTTCGTCCAACCTTGCTTTTAGCTTTTCTACAGCAACTTTTTGCTCTTCATATTTAACGCGATACGACTGAGCGTATACCCCTATGTAAACTCTTTTTTTGTCTGGAGCATAATTTAGTTCCAATACTGCACCCTTTCCTTCATATCGTCTGTAATTGTTACCTGGATCGCACGATAAACATTTTAATCCATACGACATAGCTGCATCATGTAGTACTTTCATGGCGACACCCGTGCGTTCCCCCCCAGTGTTTTTCTGATGCATATATTTTTTTTCTGTCACGTCCATTCCTACTCCATAGCGAGCTGGAGAGGTACCCATAATACTAAAAACCGTTACCGCAAATACCGGATATATGAACATCGACTTAACTTTTAGCGGCTTATATATTTGCATATATTTGTAAGCAACCGGGAGGATGGTTAGTGCAATAAGATCGCTATAATCAACAGTACGGCCAATTAATAATTGGCCATTTAAATTCCACAGCACTATAAAATAATCTGAAAAACTCGACTTCCAAAAAACAAACAACAATCCAACAAAGGTTAGCAAAATCGATGAACGTCGCTGATTTAGTAAAGCGACAAATATCCCAAACACGAAAAGGCCAGCAAAGTCAGATAATTTACCTGTCACCGCGCCAGGAAACACCTGTTTCAGATAGTAATCGTTAACAAGAAGAAGAAATAGTCCAAATAAAAACCCTGGCGACATCAAAACATTAAATTTTTTTGGCGTAGACATTCTTTGTTTCCTTACATGTACTACCTGTTGCTTATAGCGAATTATCCCCGGCAAGCTGGTGAATAACCGAAAAGAACACATGGCCGTATAAGTATATCCAGAGCATCTCAAGATATCATCATGATTAAATCTCTAGGCTTCATAGCTCCGACTCTCCTAAAGTATAGTCTAATTTTTTCAGTGTCATTTGACTCCCTTCAAAACTTGCAACCAGATTCTATTGCAATTAATAGTCCAGCTGTACTAATTTGATGCTGATAGAAAAATACAATTACACAGTAAAAATAAATCCGTTTCTGAGTTAACCAAGTAGAGCGCAAAGAGACTTTTTGACTCATATGGGTCGTAGAAACCCCTAAGGATTGAGATAGCCCACACATCCTAAACGATTTATTTGTTAAGCATGTGCTGTTTTGTAAGGCGCTTGTGTCTTTTCGGCAAGCCTGCATGAAAGGTAAAAGCCAACTTTTGCCCTTCGAGTGAAAGCGAGATAGTTAGCCCTAACCCCAACCAAAGCTAAAACGATACTCAAAGTAAATTCCCTCTTCCACGGGGAGAGGGAACCCACAAACACGCAAAGCCTCCTTTCACGGTAAGCAGTTTTCGCCGCCATCTTCGCTATTCGCTTTGGTTCGCGAATTTATGATGGAAGCCGAAAATCTAATATCAGGTTGTATTGAGCTACTGGACGCAATCTCCATTAGAATAGGTCATACTCTGGCGCGAACCATTTATCGAATTCCTTATCCATCAGAGATAGCCAGTAGTCGCCTCGATATCGAACAAGTAATTCAGTATATGAATGCGCATTATCCAGAAAATCTTAGCATAAACGATCTGGCGAAGTTGATTGGCAGATCTCCCTCTGCTTTTAGGCGAGTATTCAAGCAAAAAACCGGCAGGAGCCCAATTGAGTTTCTTATTCAAATCCGGCTCGAAAAGGCACGTAAGCGCCTACTTGCTACCAATGAACCAATTACTACCATTGCTCTGGCCTGCGGATTCAATTCTCCAAGTCATTTTACGGCAAGTTTTCTAAAAAAATATGCTGCTAGTCCAAGAAGTTATCAAAAGCTGTATCGAATGGAAAAAAGCGCCATTGCAATAGGCGAGCAAAGCTCGCCGTCGCTCTACTTTCTCTCGCCCAAAACCCGGTTAGCCGACGGACTTTGAGATTGGTTACATAGATAATTCTTTTTGGAGATGTCTAAACCTACCGATGCGGACAGCGCGGCGTTCGGACACTCGGCAATACACTTCAAACAAAGCACGCATTCATTCGACGTCACTCTTTGCCCCGAATGAATATAGGCCGGAATATCAATATCCATGATACAAGAATGTTTGCAGCGTCCGCATTGGTCGCACAGTTCTTTCTTGCCACTTATTTTCAGCAAAGAGGGCGAAGCGAATATTTTCAATAGCAAAGAAACCGGACAAACATATTTACAGAAAGCCCGATTATCTTTGAATACAATGGCAAGAGTGACTCCTAAAAAATAGTACAATCCGTTTCCAATCGCAAACCAGTACAACGCTTGAATACTGCCCTGGTATTCCGGTGTCGGCGCTGGATTATGAATGGTATAACCCCCTGCAAAAACCAGCAACGCGATTATGGCAGCCACCATAGCCAAATGGAAATAGCGTATGAAGCCTATGGAACCAACTTTTCGGCCCGGGGACCGTTTATATGGCAACAGATCGAGAACCATAGTTGTCCAGCAGCCCCAACCGCACCAGCTTCTACCTTGGAGAAAAGGGCCCACAATTTTTGCATTGATAAAATGGACGGTTACACCGCCAAAAACACCGGCAAACACGAAAAACAAAAATCCTTCCAATTGAAAATTTTGTTGTCCTAGAATACCTGCGGCAAAAAATGTTAAAAAACTAAAAGCGATCATGGAAGCATAACGTGCTACTGATTTCTTTGGTCTTGGAAGAAAAGCAAATAGCAGTTTGCAGACCAAGTCAATAACGAGGATAATTAGAAAGAAAATCACCATGCCAATATTTCGAAAAATAGAAAAGAATAAGGCCGAGGCAAGCAGCATGAGTACTGCGGTCAGCAATGGCGAGGCAATATAGGCGCAGATACCGGCTTTTTTTGCTTTCTGTTCTTTCATTTGATGTTCCCTCTGCTTTCTCGTCGATAAGCAACTATTCACTAACCACTTCTCGAGTAACCAAAATTGAAAACCACGGTCTTTCCGAGCGTAATGCGCGCAGGCATGAAGTCGAGGAAGCCTTGGGCCTCGACAAGCTCGGCCTGAACGGTTTTCTCGCAACCTTTCGTTAGTCAAAAAAGAAGAGTGCTGAATAGTTACGTCAATAATAGAGGACTCGCTGAAAGCACGATTTAGGAATTCGAGCAAAAAGTGTAAGAAATCGCTCACAGACCAAGAATTCGGATGTTTTGCTAGAAATCTTGGCCGGTTTAGGGACCAGGAAATGGATGGAGCTCCATAGCCAGGGTTTGCACAACGGAAATAAGGGTGCGATTGGTTAGCCACGGCGCGGCGATGATCAATCCGCAACAAATAGCACCTAGCCCAATGGCCACCCAGTCACCTCTCGACCAAGACTCGGTCCAACTGTTCAAGGAGGAGATCGAACCGGCCTGTCCGACTGGTTCCGATGAAGTAAAGAGGCTCTCTGGGTTTGGTTTTGGCTCGATGGGCTTGGTTCTCCGACGGCCAACAACGCGAGCCACCTGGGCCAGATCATCGATTATTAGAAAAAAACCGCGCAACAAGCGTTGCCAGCCGGCGAAGCGAATTCCGCTGCGGGCGGTAACAGCTCCAGCTCGGGTAGCCGAGCTAAGACCGACCACGCCCAGCGCAATTTCCATATAAAGCGACAAGACCAGAGCGAACAGCACCAGGGCAACATCGAGCTTAACCCCCCACAACGCCTCCAGCAGAATGCCGCTCAAACCGGTTCGATGGCGAGAGTGCCGAACCAATTCAAACAAGAAGTGAACCCCAACCAGCGCCACCAGCCAAAACAGGCTGATCCATATACTCAAGACGACGGCCAGGCCAATATAGAAAAAGGTGAACAGCCAGCGATCATCGTGGTTAACGATCCAGGCGTATACAGGGCGATTCTCCATGGTCTTGCTTGAGCCTATCAAAATACGGCTAGTCCATGTTGTCCTCCGTCCGACTCACCAGAGGTTGGGATGCATTTATCCCCGGCTAGCGGGTATTACCT
>JBNKEI010000127.1:0-2695 GCA_050288705.1 Myxococcales bacterium | reverse complement strand
GGGAGTCAAGCTAAGCCAATAAAAAGTACCCGCTCCTATTGCGGCAGCCCCCGCTCCCACAAGCAGTCCATTACGCCAATTCCAGGCTCTATTACATTTACTTTTATAATCAGCATACTCGGCTTCAGCTTGCGCATCAGGTAGACTGCCATTTACGCCAAGCTTTTCCATATCATTTAAATGCGAATTAATCTTTACTTGTTCGTAAACGGCAATTCCTCCCAGCACCAGCGCTAACCCGGCAAGCGACCAAGAAGTAGTTCGCTTCCAAGCCAGGTTTGTTTTTTCGGACCTTCCAACTCCAACGACGTCATGAGGCGCAGTAAGATGATCATTAATGATTGGAGAAACAACCAATGGCTCCACAGGCGGGGTAGCATCCCCAGTAGCAACCCATTCCGCCAGTTTTTCAACTACTTCATTATGCGATTTGCTTCCAGGAACCAATTTAGCTCGCGCTTCACGCAAGTCTTTTCCAGTGGTGGAATCGACCATGGTGGCCACTAGATATTGTTCGTCAGGCGCCGGCTCTTCCTCTCTTAGAGTAACAATGGACCGAACCCCCAAAACTGAAGCCAAGCGCACAAGTGTTTGCAATCGCTCCTCGCGATTCTTAGCCAACCCAATGCATGGCCCATTGTCAGCATAGACTGCGCCATCGAAACTGCTTTCCATTTCCACCACGGTGCGATCTTTAACCTGCACAATACGAGGGAGGCTTCGACCAGAAGCAAAGCCTGCTTCCACCCGGTATTCGCCTGGTGGCACCGCGATTTTCACTGGACTAACCCCCACCGGACATCCATCGACATATACTCTTAGCCCTGCGGGCTTAGTTAGGACTTCTAGGTTTGCGGCGGCTTTTTTTCTAGCTTGGTCATGTACTTTTCTCGCAAATCGAGAAAAAGAGGGAGGGAACTGAAGACGATTAGGTTCCACTAGCTCTATACGTTCTATTTTTTCCAAAGCTGTTAGCGCTTGCCCGTCCCTGTGCAGCTTTACCAGCGTCCACGCTTGGGTCATTCTTGCATCGCGAAGCAATTCACACCGTTCTGGCGAAGGCGGCAAGGAAATCAGGTCCCGTTCAGCTATCTTAGCGGCCTGCCCAGCGCGCTCGTAGGCCATTTTCTGTAGGTCACTTTTGATGCCAATAAGTACCCGCTTTACGTCTGCAACAGAACTACCCGGCGACCCCCCAAGCAAATCAATAGTATGTGCTTCCGATTGCACAGCCGAAGCTTTCCGAGCAAGTGCCTTTCTTAGCCCGCGTATGTTTTCTACCGCCGAGCCACGCTGCTCGCAACCATCAGTCCCTACTACTGCCATGGACTGAGCAAAAACTAAGCCTTTTCCACTAAGTAGGAGTATCGCACACAAAAATAGGTTCTTTTTCATGTGCTTTTTTTACATTCTCGCCAGCTTCTACGCAATATCTTAATTTGCACCACAACTAGGAGCAAATGCGCATTAAAACTCCACTAGCTCTTCTTTTTCTGCCCTGATTCTTACTTTTATGTCTCGCTGCAAGCCTTCGGCAGAACGAAGATGGACTACATGATTTCCTACGGGCAATGATCGCCTAAGTACTGGCGCTGCTTCTTGCTCTTTATTGTATTTGGGTTTTTCTTTGTTAACCCAAACAAAACCCCACGACGGAAATTTTACTACCAAAGTGCCATTTCTTCTTGGCTTAGAACTAGGCGGCATTTGCAGCTTGGCCGGTAGTTTTTGATGGTTTTCAGGACTAACCTGGTTTTTATTAGAAACTAATTGGTCTTTGTTTTTGGGGACTAGAGCATCACTAGTTTCTTTAATACCTTCTTTTTCAACAATCAGTTGTTCACCATGTTCAGTTACTGGCTTCTTATCACGCCTCGATTCAAGCGATATTTTCGCTATTTGCTTATTTTTGTTATCTACCACCGAACGAGTAATAAAGAGAATTAGCGCCACCGCGATAATCAGCAGTGCTACCGACCAATACCATCGAAAGTAGAACTGAGGTGGTGACTTTGACTCGGAAACCACCGAACCAGAGTTAGAACTAGAGGAAGTCAAATCAATAGGTACTTCTTCCCCGCCATCGGAGAGCAAGGAGGTTGTTTTCGCTTTTTCATCCATCGCTACAGTTTTTTCCACAAAATTATTAGTAGTGGGCTGAGGCGACGTGAAATTTACCTTTATAGGACTGGGCTCGCCATATAAACGATGAATAAACGAGGCCAAATTATAGTCCTGCGCGCTTTTTGATTCTTGCTGTATGCTTTCTTCTAATGCGTCAGAAAATTCTATAGCAGTTTGGAAACGCTCTTGGGGATCGCGCTTTAATGCCTTAACAATCACCTGAGAAAGAATGGGCGGAAAATTAGAATTCACCGCTAACGGAGAAATAATTTGCCGGTTGACTACTGCATTTAGAATCGATTCTCTAGAGTCACCGTGAAATAGATGTTTAGGAAGTCCTAGTGCAGTTTCGTAAAGAACAATTCCTAACGAAAAGATATCTGTATTCGCATTAAGCTTTTTACCTGAAGCCTGCTCAGGCGACATATAGCGCAATTTGCCTTTTATACTAGCCGAGGTAGTCAATTCCGCTGACCTGGCAATGCCAAAGTCAGTTAGTTTGGTATCACCTTCATACGACAAAAGAATATTTTGCGGGCTTACGTCTCGGTGAATTAAATGCAATGGCTGC
>JBNKEI010000126.1:0-4599 GCA_050288705.1 Myxococcales bacterium | reverse complement strand
ATTTGCCCAGTTTGTAATGCTTGCCACGATAGAGATTTAAATGCGGCCATAAATTTGAAGATTTTGGCGGTGAGTTCCACCGCGTCAGCCTGTGGAGAGGAAGGCTCTGGCTCTAGATGCAAGTCTAGAACGAAACCAGCCTCGATGAAGCAGGAAGTTAGCTCCATAACTACCTATGTGTAGATTTGGGTAGATCTAACGGGACGGTGCAGATATGGAAATGAAGCGAACTGTTTTGGCACGCTTCAGAACGCTTCAGAACGAAGGCTTCATGTGCCAGATGAAGCAAATCGCAGCATGTTTTCTCGCGCTACTTTTTCCGCAACGCGAACGAGAGGATTCCGGGCGTGCCCGTCTGAGGCTATCTGGCTTGATTACTAGCCGTATTAAGTGGTCGATACAGCCATTCCTCATAAAACAACTGTTCACGCCGAGGGCGGCCTGATTGAATCCATTCGGTAGCTCTCATTTTGGCCTGTTCCCAGGAATACGCGGTAAAAAATTCCACGCCAAAGGAATTATCATGATAGGGAGCGGCTACAAATAAACTAGTATTAGTTGACGATAATTCGCAATAAGCGCCAAATGGAGAGTGACATCCCCCGCCATAAGCCATGAGCAAAGAACGCTCTATTTGCGCAGCTTGGCAAGTCATAGGGTCATTAAGGCGTTTAGCTAATTGTACTGCTTGACAATCATTCTGGCGTGTTTCTACCGCAATAATCGATTGCCCGGGGGCGCACGGCCATTTTCTGGGGTTCAACTCGTAAGCTAAAAGTGGACTAAAATCTGGTTCTATCCGCTCTAAACCGGCCGCGGAAAGTATAGTTGCATCGTAATTTCCTCGCCGAACCTTGTCTATTCTGGTCTCAATGTTCCCACGAATAGGGAGAGTTTTTAGGTCAGGTCGATATAGGTTTAGCAAAGCGCTGCGTCGGCGGGAGGAAACACCAATTACTTTTTCCATGGCAAGCGGAAGAATTTCGTGGCTGGACGCCGCATGGGGATGAATAAGCAAAATATCGCTAGGAGTATCGCGTTTCAAATAAGCTGCCAAACACAATTTTTCGGGAATGCAGGTTGGTAAGTCTTTTAGCGAATGGATTGCAAAATCAATACGGTTTTGGAGCAATTCCTGCTCAATTTCCTTAGTGAAAAATCCCGGCGGATTGGTTTCTCCCAAAGGTACTTGTGAAAAGCGATCGCCGCTGGTGTTTACTATTAGCATTTCGGTGTCTACGCTCAACAAAGACTGTGTCTTTCGTGCTTGCTCTAAAGCTAATGGGCTGCCCCTTGTTCCTATTGTGTATTTACGCATGGTTGACCTCGGTGGACTCATGGGTTAAAAATATTCCAAATTGCTCAGGGATGAGGAAGAAGTTGAGAAGCCAATCGAGGTTACCAAAGAATGTTCGTCTAAAAGCTGGAATAGCGGTTCTGATATTGATGGCGCCACTGATTTCCTGCACCCCAAAAATTCGTACTAAGCCCATGTCTATGCCCATAGGAAAAGATCTGGAAAAAAAGAGCGAAGCACGATTTTCACTGCCTGGAGGATGGCGTCCCATGGCACCTTCTCTCTCCCGAATGGAATTTCTCGGTCCTGATCGCCGTTCTCGGATTTATATTAAAGCTATTCAATCAAGCAACAAATTAAACTGCGCAAAAGAAAACAAAAAAACCGTACGAGAGGTAATTGAATCTTGGGGAACACGAACGAAAGTGATGAACCAGTCGGTATTCGCTGATAACGCTGAATTCGAATTGAGGAGGAAAGATCCCCAGCCCGGTGGGGAGACATTGTGGTACCGGGTACTTTGTAAAGATAAAATAGTTATTATTGCTTATTGCGCTATTCCTACTCCGCGAGAAAAAAGAATGAAAGCAAGCTGCCAAACTGTGTTAGAAAGCATAGGAATTTACCCTGCGGAAGAAGGAAACTAGCCGGGCTAATGGCCGATTTCCTCGACTCCAACCTTTGGTCTACGCTCGGATAATCTAGTTTCCGTTCATTCGAGCGCAAGGCTACAAGGCATGGAATCGAGAATTTTAACGCAAATTCTAACTGTTGATGGCGCTTAATACAAGCATGCCTTCTATTTAGACCAATGTTAGATAGGAGAAGGTGCTTCTCGTTCCGAAACTTCCTTTAATGTTTCTACCGCCTTTTCGGCATTGGCCTTAGGCAAATCTGAGAGACTTAGTACTCCTACCAATTCGCCGTTTTCATCGTTAAGAAGCAAACGTGAAACCTGATGCTCAGCCATTAAGTCAGCGGCGCATTCAACGGTATCATATGGACTACAGCTAATAACTTCATGAGTCATGATGTCGCTAACTGGTGTGTCAAATGCTTTGCCCTGGCGCACCAGGCGGAGCGCAATATCGCGGTCGGTGAGAATTCCAATTGCTTTTCCGTTTTCGGTTACCGGCAAAAAACCCACATTAGAGTCAAACATCAGTTGACTAGCAAATTGTGCACTATCCGATGGCTTGAGCGTGACTAAGGCTTTTTTCATGATGTCATTACAGTTCATGAGAACCTCCTCATTTTAGGGATATGCAGTGTTGAGCGTTCTCGCAAAGAAAAGACGGCTGAATACTTGGCGTTTCACCGAGGGCTGGATTCTTAATGGTGCTTTGTTTCATTGTAGATCATGCAATCTGCGGAAACTAAATCCGTCGACTGTAGGTTAATGTAATCAAGCTTAGCCTCGGAGTAAATGGTTAGGAGGAAACATGAAAAACCTTGGGCTATGGGCTAGTCTTATTCTCCTTGTGGGTTGTGGTGGATCAGAAGAACTGGCAAAAGAGGTTGCTTTTCTAGATGCTGCTCCCGACATCGATGCCTACATGGCCGAGGTAACCGGAGACTCGGTGGAAGGAAACAGCAAGATAGTAAACAGCATTATTAAACAAGCTGGCAGCCGGTATTTAGTAATTACTCAGGAAGGAATAGCCGAGTTAAATCAGGCGGTGCGAACCGCACTAAATCCAATTGCTTCCCTGGTCAAAGAAGAAAGCGGAACCATTTCTGCTAACTCCATTCAATGGGGCCCGATCGATTATGAGAACGGGACCTATAAGTTTCGTATTGTGCGAGTACAGCCAAAAACGTTTGGTTGGAAATTGGAAGCCAAACCTAAAGGCGCCGACGACGTCCAATATCTGCCGGTTGTGGCGGGAGGAATTCGCTTAGGAAGCGTTGCTCGGCGCGGGACGGGAGTTTTGGGAATCGATGCCGATGCCTTGGCTAAGGTAGAACCCTCCTTGAGTTGCCAAGGGAAGTTACTAATGGCCTTTGTTCACGGGCAACGTAATGGTCGAGCGTTTGCGTATACTCTAGAGAATTTTACCTGGAACACGCAGGAACGTCAGCCAGTAAGTGCGTTGATCCGGGCGGTGCGGGGACCTGCGGGCGCAACCATTGTGCGAATGGTAGCCTATGCAGATGTCAGTGACCCCCAAAACAATTCTCCTGAGTTAGTACTATCGCGTGTGCGGTGGCTTCCTGGTATTGGCGGACGAGCCGATGCATTGGTATTCAATGGAGCTGAACCTCAAGACACTGGCGACATACCGGAAGGAAATTTCTGGGTAGTAAATTCTTGTTGGGATGCGCTCAGGCAAGAAACCGGCAAGCGGGTGAGGGAGTGTGCTGAAGGTAAAGCCATTAATGATCTCAACTGTACTGAGTCGGTATCTATGGATGAGGGTTTTTGTGTTACCGCGGAAAGCTTAAAAGAAAAGTTGCCTTCTAGCGATCCCCATGATGCACCCGGCGAGGGGAAGGACGAAGGACTGGAAGATCCGACGGCGATAGGAGCAATGCCTGATGGCTCCGGAGAGGATATTTAGTAGGTAATTCCCCTAACCCCTTTTGGACTAAGGCGCTTCGCGGCAGCCTATAAGCGCTGAATTCGAAGATGGTGCGAAAAGCCCCCACTAAATATCAACAAAATTCATCCTTTGGCTCGGAGTCGATCCATTTCCGGACACTCCGAGCCAAAGGAGAATCGTTATGGGAGCACTCTATGACAGAATGCTGGCGGATTTAAATCTCCAATGCACAAGTTGAAATACACGCATAGAAATCCTGCCGCCAATTAAAACATTGCTGAATAATGTTTGGATTGGCTTGAAATGCAAGATAGCTGCGGATGGAAACATCGATGCTAGGAATACTGGGATTGAGTTCCCAATAGGACCCCAGCATCCTGAAGAGCCGGATGTGAGATCTTTTGTAGTTCGTAAAGACGCTGGTTCAAAAATAGGAGAAAAGTTAATTCAAGCAACACATAAATTGTTCAAAAGATGGCATTGCTATCCTCAAAAGGATTAATGCCAACGGTAACCAGTTCGTGAAGGAGGCGTCGTTCTTGGTTTAGCGTCGAGTATTGCTATATAACAGTCAGGGACAATAAGGTCGTACCGCTTTTCTGGATCTGAAACTGGGAGTGATTGGCGACTATCATATACGTACAATTTCCCATTTATTCGCCTAAGAACAACTGCATGCTCCTGCCCATGTATCAAAACGCCTATTATCGCCTTGTCGGGAAAATCAGTCCATTCTCGGGTGTATTTGTCAATAATAGC